>NZ_JCAYNV010000047.1:0-964 GCF_059758055.1 Shewanella sp. MF05956
CCAGGCTGAATAAATTTCAGTTCTACATCGTGTTTTTCAGCCCATGCAGCCAGCACCGCACTGATGTACTCTGGACCGTTATCACTGCGTATTTGTTTCGGTTTTCCACGCCATTCGATGATTTGCTCCAAGGTTCTGACCACACGCTCTGCTGGTAAGGAGAAGTCGACCTCTATCGCCAAGCCTTCACGGTTGTAATCATCAATCACGTTCAATAACCTAATGCTGCGACCATCTTCAAGTTGGTCATGCATAAAGTCCATAGACCAACATTCATTGATTGCCTCAGGCACCGCCAATGCGTCCGGTTTATCACGCTTCAAGCGTTTCTTCGGCTTAATCCGTAGGTTTAGCTCCAATTCACGGTAAATTCTATACACTCGCTTATGGTTCCATCGGTAGCGTTTCACGTTACGTAAAAAGTAATAACACAGCCCAAATCCCCAACTTCTATGGGTCGATGTTAGTCGCTGTAACCAATCAGCAATCACAGCGTTTTCACCGCTGAGTTTTGCCTGATAGCGATAACAGCTCTCACTGAGTCCAAACAAGGCACAGGCAAATGCGATTGGAATGGCTTTATCATGCACCGCCTTTTGCGCCAGCTCCCGCCGCCGCGACGGCTTTACCACTTTTTTTCGATGGCCTCTTTGAGTATTTCGGCTTTTAGACGCTCTTCGGCATACATTTTTTTGAGTCGTGAATTTTCAGCCTCTAACTCTTTCAATCGCGCCATCATAGAGGCGTCCATGCCGCCAAATTTGGCCCGCCACTTGTAGAAGGTAGCCGAGCTCATGCCGTGCTCACGGCACAGCCCCGGAACTGGGGTGCCAGCTTCGGCTTGCTTGAGGATAGCCAAGATTTGGCTGTCGCTAAATTTTGATGTTTTCATGCAGAATCTCCCTGCGTATATAGTACGAGAAAATTCTACTTTTGAAATCAGCTTTTTTTAGGGGGGATTACC
>NZ_JCAYNV010000048.1:0-930 GCF_059758055.1 Shewanella sp. MF05956
GAGCATCATGTAGAACTCCAAGCACTCATCTCGAATAGTCGACTGGGTCTAGAACCCGTATTTCGCAATAAAGAGAACGCTTATTATGAATAGTAATCACATGCAAAACATCAATGTCGGAGTTGATATTGGTAAATCACAACTAGATATATTTATCCGCCCCCTTGATATCTTTTTCACTGTTGCTAATGACACAAAAGGTATTAGAGATGCAATCAATAAGATAAAAATTAACAAGCCTCAGCGCATTGTAGTTGAAGCCACTGGCCGATTGGAAATGCCATTCATTCTAGCCTGTTCAGAAGCAAAGCTCCCCTTTGTTATCGCTAACCCTATGCACGTTAAACGATTTGCAGGCGCTATAGGTCGACGAGCCAAAAATGACCGATTAGACGCCGAACTTATCGCTCACTATGCCGAAGCCATCAAGCCTAAACTGACTGAGTTAAAACCTGAAAAAATAAGATTAATGAGTGATTTAGTTACTCGAAGAAATCAACTACTAACCATGCAGACCATGGAGAAAAATCGCCATCAAATCTTATCTAAAACACTCGTTTCTACCATTAAACCGATTCTTACGGTGCTAAAAAACCAGATAACAAAAATCGAGTTGAAAATACAAAAGCTAATTGAAGAATGTACCGAGTATCAAAGTAAAAACATCATATTACAGAGCATGCCTGGGATCGGGAAAATAGCAGCGGCGTCTATTATCAGTAATATGCCTGAGCTAGGCTATATCACGAATAAACAAGCAGCTTCGCTCATCGGGGTTGCCCCCATGACCAAAGAAAGTGGAGCCTACAAAGGTAAACGGGTCATCCAAGGCGGACGAGCACAAGTACGAACTGTACTCTATATGGCAATGATGTCGGCTATGCAGTGTAACCCTGTGTTTAAAGCCACTTACCAGCGACTGCTTGGGCA
>NZ_JCAYNV010000049.1:0-861 GCF_059758055.1 Shewanella sp. MF05956
GGCAGTGTGTTTGTCTTTTGTAATAAAGGCCGTGATAAATTAAAAATCCTCTACTGGGATAACACCGGCTTTGCACTGTGGTACAAACGCCTCGAGCAGGATAAGTTTAAGTGGCCGACGAAAAGTATTGATGAGTGCATGAGTTTATCTGAGCAACAGTTTCATTGGCTGTTATCTGGCTTTGATGTGCTGGGTCATCAGCATGTGAACGGCTTGAATTACAGTTAATTGATCGCCATTGAGAAGGCTGTTTTCAATAATTAGATCACTGCTTTAGCCTTATCTAAGGGGATGTTTGGTATAATAATGCCATGAAACTAAACCCTGATAACTTACCCAATGACGTTGATTTACTTAAGCAATTATTGCTTGAGACGTTGGCGGCTAAAGACGCTGAAATCGCTGAACTTAAACACTCTGTGCAGCGCTTGCTTGAGCAATTTCGCTTAGCCCAGCAACAACGTTTCGGCGCCAGCAGTGAAAGCCATGACTATCAAGGTGAGTTGTTTAACGAAGCAGAAGTGACGGTTGATGAGCCTGTTGAATTAACAGCAGATGCTGACGCGCCTGTGTCACCTAAACAGCGCGCCAAGCGTAAATTACTGCCTAAAGACCTGCCACGTGAAGTGATTATCCATGACATCAGTGATGAAGATAAGCAGTGTGAGTGCTGTGGTCATGAGCTGGCGTTAATGGGCCAAGACAGTAGTGAGAAGCTGAAGTTTATTCCGGCACAAATCAGTGTGATTGAGCACGTTAGATTAAAATACAGCTGCAAGCATTGTGAAACAAAAGGAACCCAGGCCAATATCAAACAAGCGCCCGTGCCAGTCAGTCCTATCCCTAAAAGCGTGGCGACGC
>NZ_JCAYNV010000005.1:0-259004 GCF_059758055.1 Shewanella sp. MF05956
AATTCTCTTTGAAGTGGTCAATATGCATGGTGTGCTCCCGAAAAAAGGGAGTATAAGATCATAGCGAGATGTTAACGTCAAATAGTGCGTCAAATTGTTCAAAAAACATTCACGATCTCGCCCTGGGTATAGATAGGCCTACGTTTTAATCAACATTGGTCGTAAATGACCTATCTATCCAACTATGTAAACTGTCTTATAATCAACCTTGAAGCTTATTCTTCTTGGCCAAAAGCTCTTTTCTGACAATCTCAGCACCGGCAGTTAAGGCTTTAAGTTTATCTTTGGCTACTTGATGAGATAACGGCGCCATGCCGCAGTTGGTGCAAGGGTAGAGCTTGTCGGCATCAACAAACTGCAGAGCTTTGCGTAAGGTGTCTGCCACTTCCTCTGGCGTTTCTATGGTATTGCTTGCCACATCAATCGCGCCAACCATGACTTTTTTGCCGCGAATGAGCTCAAGCAGTTCTATTGGCACATGAGAGTTGTGGCATTCGAGAGAGATGATATCGATATTCGATTGTTGCAGTTTAGGAAACGCTTGCTCATATTGACGCCACTCGGAACCTAAGGATTTTTTCCAGTCGGTATTGGCTTTTATGCCATAGCCATAACATATATGTACCGCTGTTTCGCATTTAAGGCCTTCTATGGCGCGTTCTAAACATGCGATGCCCCAATCATTGACCTCATCAAAAAACACGTTAAATGCAGGTTCATCAAATTGGATAATATCCACTCCCGCCGCCTCTAACTCTCTGGCTTCTTGATTGAGTATGATGGCAAATTCCCAGGCAAGTTTTTCGCGACTTTTATAATGATCATCAAAAAGTGTATCTATCATGGTCATGGGGCCAGGTAGCGCCCATTTAATCGGTTGCGTGGTTTGTTGGCGTAAAAACTTGGCGTCTTCAACAAAGACTGATTTTTGCCGACTCACAGGCCCTACAACGGTAGGGACGCTGGCATCATAGCGATCACGAATTTTAACGGTTTTACGTTTTTGAAAATCAACGCCGTTGAGGTGTTCAATAAAGGTAGTGACAAAGTGTTGCCGTGTCTGCTCGCCATCGCTAACAATATTGATACCTGCTTGCAGTTGGTCGTGTAATGACAAACGCAGCGCATCTTGTTTGCCAACAACTAACTCGTCACCTTGTAATTTCCAGGGGGACCACAGTGTTTCAGGTTCGGCCAGCCATAAAGGTTTAGGTAAACTGCCAGCAGTTGAAGTCGGTAACAGTGTATTTTTAAGCGATGTTTTCATAGTATTAATGCCATCAATTGGGGTTAACGGTTAACGCAGGTTATTAAGCCTAGCGATTACGCATAATGAGCAGACCATTGCTCAAGCACTGCTTGGTAGGGCTTAATAAAGTGCTCCGCTGCGAATTTGCCTTGCTCACTAGCCAGTTGGCTACGTTCGGCGCGATCGTAAACAATCTGAGTGAGTGAATGATCAAGGTTGTTTAAGTTCGGTTGATAGCATTTTCCTGCCACGGCATTAGCATTATAAATCTCAGGACGGTAGATTTTTTGAAAGGTGCCCATGGTGCTAATGGTGCTTATCAGTTCAAGGTGGCTGTAGTCATTGAGTAAATCACCCACAAAATAAAACGCGAGCGGCGCCACGGTATTGGGCGGCATAAAGTAACGTACCTGTAAGCCCATTTTTTGGAAGTATTGTTCAGTTAACGACGACTCATAGGGCTGGTATTCAACCCCTAATACCGGATGTTGATTCTCAGTGCGCTGATAGGTTTTGTTATCCGACACACTGAGGCAGATAACCGGTGGCTTAGTAAAGTGCTGTTTGTAAACATCTGAATTCACAAAAGACTTAAATAGCTTGCCATGCAGTTCGCCAAAGTCAGTTGGAATACTAAATTGCGCTTGGTCTTTGTTATGTTCTGGCAGTAAGACACTAAAGTCGTAATCGCGTAAATAAGATGAAAAATTATTGCCAACAATACCGTCAATGCGTTTGTTGGTTTTGCTATCCACAATGGTGGTTTTCAAGATTTCAATCGACGGGAAGGCTTGGCCACTGCCTGCTATATCGATATTAACCGAAATGATTTCAAGTTCGACAGTATAGCGATCGCCTCTAGGGTTATCCCAATGCGCTAAGGCATTAAAACTATTGTCTATCATTTTTAACGCGTTACGTAAGTTAGCCTGGCGATAACTTCCACGGGCTAAATTGGCAAAGTTGGTGGTGATCCGCGTTGTGTCTGAGGGATGATAGTTTTCATCAAGACAAATGCTATTAACGGTAAAGGTAAATTGTTTATTCATGATGTTTTGGTTCCCATTTGTCAAATTCCAACCCGAGCCGTTGTTTGACTCGTTAAGGCTCTACTCATCTAGCCTGTAGATTGCAGTGCTTTTTCCATATCAGATGGCTCAAGTACAGCTTAAAGCTTGCTTGCTAAGCGTTGAGTTATTTATACGTGGTTTGGCACATCAACAAAAACGGGTTTATTTCACCTGCAACATGAGCGCAATTCATCATCAGTAAACAGTGTGATTAGCATAGGCCGTCGCCTGAAGTTAACATTGGTTGTTAGCGACTTTTTCGTCGTCCCGGCAATGGTTTTGAGCCGGGATCCAGGTGTTTGTTCTTTATGGCCTGCGGCCACTAACGTCGTGGCGCTTCGCCCACACCAGAGCAAAAGGGTAAAGCGCATTCTTGTTCATAAATCAGCCTTTGCAAACCCTCAGCGTTCCGGCAACATTTTCTGATGAGCGAAAAAGTTGCGACGGAAATTTAATCCAGCTTTGGGCCGTGTTTGTAGTCTGCTTCGGCCACCTCTTTATGGTAAAGAATGAAAATGCTAACGCTTCAGATAGGAGTCTGATGTGAATGGATTCACGAATGTCGTGGTGGCATGGATGCCAAAGAACGACCCTTCCCCTCTAAAGCTAGCTGGCTCTGATAGGCAGGATGCCTGAATGCCTTGAAGCACATGGATGTGCGTGAAAGGCCATGGCCAGCTCACGTATTCTTTTGTAAAAAGTCTTCAACGGCCTCAAGTTCGGAGTTGAATTTAGGCATTTTTAAAGAAATAAAAATTCATTTTCAAAACAAAAAAACGCCATAAGTCATTGTTTATTAATTACTTCTCCCTTATTCAACTAAATTCTACTCGGGCCAAAAGGCCTGTTCCAACCCGCTCGTCGTCCCGGCAATGCTTTTTAGCCGGGATCCAGGTGTTTTGTTCTTTATGTCCTGCGGCCACTCACGTCGTAGCGCTTGTGATACTCCACGAAGTGTTTTGGGTATCACAAGTTAAGGCTCTGGCGTAGTTCGACTTTTGTTTTCAGTGATTATTAGGGACACAGAAATAATATTGAGTAATGCCAAGCTCGAATAAACAAGCTCGAATAAATAGTTAAGAAAATAGGGTTATATCCACTAAGAGATGGATGGGTCGCAGTTCATTATTGTAATAAATAGATAACCAGAAAGTGAGTTAGGTCATTTCTTTAAAGAGAGTAAATGAACCGCCCTCGACAACATGCTCCTGCGTTGATCTACCCGGAGGGAATGCCATGTTGATGCCTGGAACATCATTGGTCATTTAGTCGTGTGCGGAGCCGCATGCAGGGTGGTGTGGGGGCTGGAGGCTAGATACCTCCGGCTACCCTATTAGTCATTTACTTGAATTTTGACTGCTTTCTTAACAGCCTATACAGCAAACTACCATTTAAAATTACGAATGCAGCTAACGCATAAACGACCATAACATACAGAGTGTCATCAGCATCGAAGTTCCAGAGTGCTATTTCACTTGATGATATGATCTTCACCGCAGTCGGAAGATTGATATAAAACAGAACGAAAAATGCAACAAATAAAGGAAGCACTGTTCCAAGTATGGTTTTGTTGATTTTTTCCCTACACCTTTTTTTTGCATTGGCGCCTGGTGTGGCTTCATCCAGACTCAAAGCCTCATTGATTTTTGGCCAAGCGAGATTAAACAAAAACGTTACAAGCGTTAGCAGCAGGCCTGATATTGCAATAATGTCATTCAACTTAAACCAAGCTCCCTGCAAAGAAGAGCATGAGAATCTTCACTAATAACAAATTGGCCAGCACTACCTGCACGCTTTGTAATAGGTTTAAATGTTGGTTCATTTTGAGTTATGAGCATGTTTAGCTCATCTTTGATTACATCAGAGTTAATGACCACCAAATACACTTCATTGGAATACTCAGCGGTTTCAATAATTGACTTCATGGTATTGAGCAAGACATCATCTAGTTTGTGCCTAAATCGAGAGACAGTATTTTTTAGTAGGGTTTTGCTTTGGCTTTGTGTTAGCTGAAACACAGTTGAAATTTGGGATTCGTTTGGGAGGACACGACCAAAATAGCTTTGGATCAGATAGAGTAACCGGTCTTGTTTTGCCTCATCTGCTCTGTTTGGCATTCCTCCTTCCACTAACATCGTCAAATATTCTGTAAGAGCAGCCTTGGCTATCTTATTTATAGCTCCAGGAATCTCTGCATCTTCAATTTTTAATGTTTTCTTGATTAGTGCTTTTTGCTCTTGGTCGAATTCCAGATCATCTATTTGGAATGTGATTTCCATTTCTACTCCTTTGATGTGTAACGCCTTAAACACCGGCTTGGTGAAGTTGGCGACTTTTTGGAACAAAAAAAGTTACAGCTTTACCAGCTCCAAGTGCTTTGACTCGTTAAGTGTTGCCGACGTTGATTGATCGTTGTTGCTTTGCTTGTCGATATATATGTCATTGCCTAATGTAACAGCAAGAACCACTAGAGTTAGTAGAGCTAACCAGAACATTTGCCAGTGCCGCCTTCTGGTACGTTTTGCTTCGATGAGCCGGAAAACGTTCGAATACGCATTATTAAAGGTATTTATATAAGTCTGATTATCCATTGGCTTAAACAAACCGTCGCCATTATCGGTCTTAGGAAAATGTTTGCATAGAACCTGTAAAAACCGCATCAGTTCTTTTTCAGACGCATAAATTAGGTCAGGCGAGAATGCATAACACAAAACATCAGCTTGCTGCTTTACAGTATTTTCGTAGGTGTAGTGCTTCATATTTCTCCTGACACAAACGCCGCCATAAGCGGCTAAGTAATAGCTTGCTAAAATGTGAAGCGGAGCGGAACCGAGCAAGCTGTTACGTGTCCGTTCTTAATGGCCTTGTGTACGCCCAGCATGGGCATGAACTAATGAGGTGAAAGTCCTCTGTAGGAAGGTCACCGTTTAAATAACATACTGTTATTAAACGTTAACTACTAGCGAATGGCAAGGGCTTAATCGCGAGGTTTGGTCTGGAGGAAGCCGCTAGCAAATTTGCGAGCTGATGAACAAGAACATCATATGAGGCGTAGGCTAGAGATGAGTTGGCACAAGACGACGAAATCACGTGATCTAATGGCCACCGTAAATGATGCAGCAGTGCAAAGAAAGTTCATGTTCTTATCTGGGGAGATCTGCTTAACACGCGATTGGTCATTAACCAGTAAGGCTCTGGTTTATAAGTGCCTTGGCTTTTCAATTTCATCGACTGAAAAGAGCGAATCAGATGGAAACCGATAGCGCATGACGAGGTAACTTGGCATGTGATTAAGCAGAAGTCAGCAGACGGCATAGTAGCCCAACGCCCATCGTAATGGTTGGGACATGGTGAAGGCCTGAACATTTAGAAGAAGGAGGAGTCTTGTCAAACTTGTCGATACCCACTACGTCGCCAGACGATTACTATCGGCAGCGTATTGATATGCAACCGGCCTTCAACAGCGATCTATTTCAACAACTGCTCGAACCTGAAAATCTACACCGAGCTTGGCGTCAAGTGAAAGCCAATAAAGGCGCGGCTGGCATCGATGGCATGACCATCGAAGCCTTCCCACTTTGGATGCAACAAGGCGGCTGGCAACAATGTAAATCTCAATTAGAGCGAGGTGAATACCAACCTTCAGCGGTCAGGCGCGTAGAGATCGACAAACCCGATGGCGGTAAACGCAAATTGGGGATCCCTAACATCATTGACCGTGTGATTCAGCAAGCTATTGCTCAAATACTCACGCCACTGTTTGACCCATTCTTCTCGACTAACAGCTTTGGCTTTAGGCCGAACAGAAATGCCAAACAAGCGGTACTGCAAGTAAGGGATATCATCAAACAGAAACGCAAATTTGCCGTCGATGTTGATCTGTCTAAGTTCTTTGACCGAGTTAATCATGATCTCTTGATGACTCAACTAAGGAATAAAGTACAGGATAAGCGCCTATTAGCGCTTATCGGTAAGTACCTACGAGCAGGTGTGATGGTCAATGACCAATTTGAAGCAAGCTTTGAAGGTGTGCCTCAAGGCGGCCCACTCTCGCCATTACTTTCTAACATTATGTTGGATAGTCTGGATAAAGAGCTGGAAAGCCGAGAGCACAAATTCGCCCGCTACGCGGACGATTTTATCATATTGGTAAAGTCTCAACGCGCAGGCGAACGAGTACTCAAGAGCATTACTCAATACCTTGCAGCTAAGTTAAAACTGGTTGTAAATGAACAGAAAAGCCAAGTGGTTAAAGTTGCTCAAAGTAAGTTTCTTGGGTTTACATTTAACCGAGGCAAGATCCAGTGGCATGCTAAAACATTACACATTTTCAAACAAAAGATGAGACGGCTAACGAACCGAAATTGGGGCGTGAGTATGAGTTATCAGCTGTTTAAAGTGCGTCAATACATGCAAGGCTGGATCAATTACTTTGGCATCGCTAACGCCTATCAAGGGTGTGTCGACTTAGACCATTGGATCCGACGTCGTGTTCGTATGTGCTACTGGCGTCAGTGGCGAAAACCACGGACTAAGGTACAAAACTTACTTAAACGTGGCGTCAGGATCCAAGTGGCTGTTGGTTGTGGGATCACAAGCAAAGGCCTTTGGCGTAGCTCTAAAACACCAGGGATACAGCAAGCGCTGAGTAATGAGTATCTGAAGAAAGCAGGATTATATTCACTAAGAGATGGATGGATCGCAGTTCATTATCCTAACCAAAAAGTGAGTTAGGAGTTCTAAATGAACCGCCCTGTGCGGAGCCGCATGCAGGGTGGTGTGGGGGCTGGAGGCTAGATACCTCCGGCTACCCGATGTACGCCCAGCATGGGCATGAACTAATGAGGTTAAAGTCCTCTGTAGGAAGGTCACCGTTACTCTAATCAATTAGAGAATAACACACTGTTATTAAACGTTAACTACTAGCGAATGGCAAGGGCTTAATCGCGATGTTTGGTCTGGAGGAAGCCGCTAGCCTTTTGATGATAAAGAATGCGAGCCGATGAACAAGAACATCATATGAGGCAGACATTGGCCATTCAGTCGTACGTCAAATGAGCCTGAAACTAACTGTGCACAAAGCACCTCTGACTTGAATAGTGCCATCTTAGGGTTAACCGATAAATGTCTCGGCTTTGGCTTACTGCGTCTCTCTACCTCCTAAATCCATTTAGTCGTAGTGCCCCTGATATTTCAAAGGAATGGAAAGCGTCAGGCAGCATTCTTTATTTTTAAAGAAATCGCACTAAGAGAGCCTCTATATGTGTTTGCATGCTGTTGTTGCTAAAAGCACGATGATTTGACAGCTAAATGACAGACGAAGTAGATGAGTTTGTTGATTGACCATCATGGACACTAAAGGTATTTGACTGAAAAGTAGTCAAATACCTTCGTTTAACAATCAAGCTCGTCTATTATGTGTTTTTGGATGCGTTTAATGCATTTATCATGGTTTTAGCCATTTCCAATTTTGTTGGTTTGTCTTCAGTATCTTCAATAACCTTAAATGATAAAAGAACATTTTGTATGTTAACCAAGCTATCATGATACCCTTTCAACTGCTGTGTAGTTTTGCTGTATAACCAAAAGAAAACACCTGATATAAATTCAATTATTATTCCAGATCCCGAAGAAATGTACGCAATTACATTAGAGTTTTTTAAATCAGTAAATCCAATGAGTAGACCAGTAATTATTAGTAAAAAGCCAATACCACCGGCAAATATAGACGCAAAAAAGCTTTTGTTAGTGTGTTCCTTAACCATTGAATAGTAGTCGCTTAGGTTGTTGATATTGATATCAACTAAGCGGTCAAAGTGAGTAACACTTTGATTTTCTTGTAATGGCCTTATGGTATTTCTCTTTGCTTTTAAGCTTTCTAGCTCTATAGCTAGATCGCGTCTACGAACATTCCTCCTAGCGGACAGAAAAGCGAAGAAAAAACCGAAGTAAAAAGTACCTGCAATGCCAAATACTGGTGCATAAGTGAAATTATCATCTACAACTCCAATATTTTTCATGAAGTCATTACCTATAAAGGCGAATATAAGAGATAAGACTATAATTAGTCCTAAGAGAATATCAGCCCCTTTGCTTTCTTTGTGTTCTAATCTTATTTGTAAGCCGGTTATTTTTTCATCTATATTGGCGAGTAAACCATCCTTTTCTTGTCTATCACCAGTTGGTTCAGTGGATGATTTCTTAGTATCTTCGTCTGACATTTACTATATTTCCATATTTAAAGCATAACGTTTTAGTATTTATGCGTTGCGCAGTTTGCAAGGCATAAATCGTTTGTTGGACTTGGCCGATGCCACATCCAAATTAATCGGTATGTTTTATGCTATAGGAATTTGCTTTTTTGCGGTAGTGGTATTTTATACAACCTTTCGGCTAATTGTTTGTTCTGATTACACCTTTTAAGGTAGGTTTTGTCATTCTTCATCTTTTATCATTGCTCTTTCATCGTCCTATTTTCTGATTTGTCCACTTGAGGGTGTGTTTGGCTTCCTCACCCAACTGAATGTTAGCTAAGTTTACTTTTATAACTGACAGCCCGACTTTCTCTGATTAACCTGACAACTTGAGCTTCGCCTCTCGCGCTAACATGGTTAGTAGTGGTACCAGCCCCATAAACATTAATCGTCCATTAGCACATTGTGGACAACACCAGTACCCTAACGGCTCAGTGACCTTGATGCCTTTAAGGGCTTTGGTTGGCATTTGTTGTTGAATTAGGCTTAACTTTTTACGTCGACAACTGTTAGCCAAAAAACCAAAATGCCTTATCCGCATCACGCCTTTGGGCAGCACATGTAATAGGTAGCGCCGGATAAACTCATCGGGTGCCAGTTGCATGATTTTGCGTTGATTATCGCGATAATCAACGTAGCTTATATCGATGGCATTAGCGGTAACCTGCTTTAACCGTGATTCGTGCATCATGCCTTTGCGGGTGTAACGCCCGAGATATTCCACCACCGTTTCTGCTTTATACAAACACGCTTTGCTGTATACGCACCATGTTTTATTGATGAGGTTATTGGCATCGGTAATGATGAGTTCACGCTGGCGCAGAGCAGCCAACATCTTTGCTTTGAACACGGTTGAGACCGCCTTAACAGGAAATAAATAGTCTGATTTAACGCCGCGCCATTGACCTTGCTCAGTGACCACCCCGCCTGGGATTAAACAGTGTAAGTGGATATGCTGGGTTAACGTTTGCCCCCATGTATGCAGTACGGCGGTGCACCCTAACTGACCTTGTAAGTGTTTGCGGTTCATGCCAAATCGGCTTAACGTTTGCCACACAGCTTCAAATAACGCACTGTACACTTGCTTTGCCTGTTCATCGGTATGCGTGAGCCCATTGAGCTCATGGGGCAAGGTAAACACCAAATGAAAATAGCGACAACGCAGCACTTGCTGTTGCTGCTTCTCTATCCACGCTTGGGTTTGCTTACCTTGGCAGCGTGGACAATGTCTGTCTCGGCATGAGCAGAACACGCTTTGCTGATAGTGGCATTGATTACATTACCATTGCTGTTGACCGAGCGCCGCTGTACGACAAGCTAAAATATGCTGGCACACCAAGCGCTGTTGCTGACTCAATTTGTGATGTTGTTGGTAGTGACCGTAATGGGTTTGCAGTATGTCACTCAAGTGATAATGCGCCATATCATCACCCTAAATCTGCCAGTAAATCGCCCCCTTTATGTCCAAGCTCTGGCGACCAGTGCAGGGCGAAGCGCCACGACGTTAGTGGCCGCAGGTCATGAATTCTATTCCTATGACAAATTATCAATTTTACAGATGTCGCAAAGTCTGCTTTTCATTAGTACAAGCTGTCGTTACCATAGGTTTGGTTTCTCTCAGGCTCTTTCAAATATCACAGCGCAGGCCTTCGATATATATGCTGAAAAGTTCCATTGCAGAACGTGAACAAATCGACTCATCGTCGATACGATTAGCTATCAAGTTGTGAACAAACCTTCTACTCAATTAACCAGGTATCCCTATGACTAATCAACTGTCCCCGCAAAATAACGCCACTGTCGAGACAGTGAAAGACCTTGCTAAATGGGCCAATTACTCGTTGATGAACACACTTAAACGCGATCCTGATGCCACATCTCATGGTGCTGATCATTGGCCAAGGCAAGTATTTTCGGGCCACTATGTTCCCGTTAATCCCACACCGATTGAAAACCCTGAATATGTCGCCCACAGCAGTACTTTTTTTAAAGAATTAGGTTTTGCTGACAGCATGGCGCTGTCGGCTGATTTTATGCGTTTGTTCTCCGGTGACCTTTCAGATGTTCCAGAGCCAATGAGCAAGCTTGGTTGGGCATGTGGCTATGCGTTATCGATTTACGGCACCGAGTATATTCAGCAATGTCCATTTCAAACCGGTAATGGTTATGGTGACGGCCGGGCGGTGTCTGTGCTTGAAGCGGTTATCAATGGCAAGCGTTGGGAGATGCAACTTAAAGGGGGCGGACGTACGCCATATTGCCGCGGTGCAGACGGTCGTGCGGTATTGCGCTCAAGTGTACGTGAGTTTTTAGCCCAGGAGCACATGCATGCGCTTGGTGTGCCTACGTCTCGCTCGCTGAGTTTATATGTATCGAAAACCGAAACAGTGCAGCGCCCGTGGTACTCCGAAGGTTCGCGTGAGCAAGACCCCGATCGAATGATCACCGAAGCCGTGGCGATTTCCACTCGGGTTGCGCCGTCATTTATTCGGGTAGGGCAGCTTGAGCTTTTTGGCCGCCGCGCCCGCAAACATGAACACCCGCAAGCGATGGCAGAGCTTGAGCAGTTGGTGTTGCACTTAATTGATCGTGAATACGCCGATGTTATCGACCCGCAGCTATCCTTAAGCGATAAAGTGCTCAAACTCGCAAGTGAGTTCCGTAACCGTTTAACGTCATTGGTGGCTAACTGGGTGCGTGTGGGTTATTGCCAGGGTAACTTTAACAGCGATAATTGCGCAGCAGGTGGCTTTACCCTGGATTACGGCCCATTTGGTTTTTGCGATGTGTTTAACCCACAATATCAACCGTGGACCGGCGGCGGCCAGCACTTTGCCTTTTTAAATCAAGACGCAGCCGCTGGGCGTAACTACTTGATGTTTTGTACCGCATTAAGCCCATTACTGGCAAATGAAGCTGATGGTATAGATGGGCTTCAGCAATTGGTTAATGATTTTTCTACCGAGATGCAAACAAAAATGGAGCAGATGTGGGCGACTAAATTGGGGCTTAACCGCTTTAACGCGGCGTTATTTACTGAGCTTAACACCCTGATGCAGCAAACCTCTGTTGATTACACAATGTTTTTCCGTGAACTTTCATCGTTGCCTGATGATATTGGGCCACTGACAAAAAGCTTTTACCGAGAGTTATCGCAAGGGTCGCAAGAGTCTCAAGGGTTAGAGCAACGCTGGCTGGCCTGGTTAGCACAGTGGCATTCGCTGCTAAGCACTGATGCTAATAGCGATGACATTAGTGATGACATTAGCGTATTGACTCGCAGCCGTGACGATATCGCCAAGCAGATGAAACAAGTTAACCCAAAGTACAGCTTGCGTGAATGGTTACTGGTGCCAGCATACCAACAAGCGAGCGAGGGTGATTATACCTTGCTGCATGAACTGCAGACTGTGATGACCGATCCTTACGCTGAGCAATCTCAAGAGGTAGAGGACAGCTTTTATCGCCTTAAGGCATCTGAATATTTTGCTATCGGTGGTTTGTCGCACTTGAGCTGCTCGTCATAACGCAGAGCTAACTTGTCGGATTTAACAGCTGTGATACTCAATGCACTTTTGGGTTCTTCTCAAGCTAGTTGAGACTCGGTACTGTGATTGCCATTAGCTTAAAATGGCTAAATGTTAAGATTTAGCCATTAACGGCTAAATCCATCGGTAAGGCTTGTACACTTAATCGCTATTAGCCAAAAATGGCTAAATTTGCATTATTAGCTTAAAGTGGCTAAATTGGTATCAGTCTGCAAACAAAGGAGCCTTGTGTGGAGTTTACTTATAAACCGATAGCGGTGATTGTTGGCGATGTTGTTGACTCAACCAAGCTTACATCAGCCCAATTTGAGCAACTACTTGAACGGATTAAAATAATACAGACATGGATCAGCGAAGGGCATAGCGCCAATGCGCACAGTATTGAGCGCGGAGATGAGTTTCAGTCTGTGGTGCATGATATTGAAAATGCCTTGAGATACACCATTATCTACCGCATTGGCATTAAAGCGCTGGGTAAAGCCTTCGATAGTCGCATTAGTTTTGCCATTGCCGCGAATGCCGATTTACGTGAATCGGTGTCTGAGTCGATGGGGCCTGCATTTGTGCTTTCTGGCCGAGGGCTTAATGGCCTTAAAAATGAACGGTTATTGTTTAGCTCCGATAGGATCACGCTCACAGAGTACTTTGACTTGCTGTTTAAATACCTTGATAAACAACTGAGCGAGTTAACCTCGCGCCAATGCGAAGTCATGTTGCCCATGCTTCGCACCAATCAAGAATTGTCGATCAGTGAATTAGCAGAACAGCTTGATGTGGCGACAGCGACTGCGAGTAAGTCACTTAAAGCGTCAGGTTGGCCATTAATTAATGAGCTGAACAGTCGGTTTATCGACAAAGTCGCGGGGATCTAATATGACTGATTTTTTCGGCGTGCTGATTCCATTTCTGTTTATTCACATCATTTGTGATTTTTACCTTCAACCCGATAGCTGGGTTGAGGCTAAAAAAGCACACACTTATCGTTCACCTGAACTTTACTATCACTCACTGCTACATGGCATTGGCTTAATATTACCTGCAATGGTGCTAGGCATTGATTGGCGATCAACGGTTTGCTTAGTTGTGACTGTTGCCGTGACGCATTTTGTTATCGATTTATGGAAGGTGACCACACCCAAGGGCGGTAAGTTAGCCTACTTTGTGATTGATCAGGCTTTGCATATGTTGGTACTGGTTGCGATTGCGTTTCATGTGACAAATGGCGCATCGATTGAGGCCGTGTTAACGCATAAGCACTTTTCAGATGGCGTGTTAGTGGTGTTTGCTTACTTAATTATCCTTAAGCCAACCTCAATTGTGATAGGCGCTGTATTGAGCAAATACCCCATCGATAACTCAGCGATAGATACTGGCACAGCAGAAAAAGCTGAAAATGCCGACACTGTGACAGCTGTTGCTCCTGTTAAAGATGATGATGCTATTCAAGAGCGCGCGACCAGTATTAGCGGCCTGGTTGCTGGTGGTGAGTTAATAGGTTACCTGGAACGATTATTAATACTGACGTTTACGCTGGTGGGCAGTTATGCCGCGGTAGGCTTTGTATTAGCCGCTAAGTCAATATTCAGGTTTGGTGAATTAAATCAATCAGCTAACCGCAGCATGACAGAATATGTATTGATTGGCTCATTATTGTCGGTGGTGATCACCACCCTTATCGGGGCAGTAGTTTCATTAGGCTTAGGTGTAAAACTGAAATAAATCAGCTGATCTGGCGTGGCTTCTATGGCAGAAAACACATAAAAAAAGGCCTCTAAATCAATAGAGGCCTTATAATCTTATACAGATTAAAAGCGATACCTATAATCAGCGTTTATCCCCATTCCCATAGCAGATAGACGCTGAGTATAGTCACCAAGCATTGCGTAGACAGTTGGTCATATCCAATTAAGTTTACATGCCATTCTCAATCAAGCCATTCAAAATCTGACTTTATCAATCTCAATCAAGATGACATTCAATTCCACATCAAATATAACCAAACAATAACTGAGCGTGTACCAAACAAGATTAACATCAGCGTTAAATAATTTACTGAACACTATTTAAAAAGGGGGATATCACTGACGTTATCCTTAAGCTGATTTTGCATAACCTTTGCCAAAGTGGCAATCACAAAAGCGCTATCTGCGACAATGTGTCGCAGGCAGTATCACAATGGCAGTGATATTTTCATAGTACGGACTCTTTTATACACTTTGTCGACAATAACTCGGTAATTATGGTTGTTTTATGTTCTAAACTTGCTATATTGTCGACAACTTGTTTTTCGTTACTGTTTTTAATGCCCGTTTTTATTATCCAAGGTATGAATATGATCCAGCCGGTGACTTCTGCAGATAAGACCTTTGTAGCCCTGAGAGACGATATAGTCGAAGGTCGTATTCAGGCCGGGTCGAAATTGAGCGAAACTGAATTGTCGACAAAGTATGCGGTCAGTCGCGCGGTGATCCGTGAAGCCATTAATCGCTTAGAGGCGTGCCATATTGTTGAGCGTAAAGCCAACGTGGGCGCCCGTGTTGTGGCGTTATCTCCGCAAGGGTTGATTGAACTGTATCAAGTGCGTGAATCGCTTGAAGGTATGGCAGCGCGGTTAGCGGCAAAAAACATGACCGATGATGAAATCGCTGATTTAAGCCGATTATTACAATCTCATTTTGACGAGGTCAAAGGTGGCGAGTCTTATTATCAAGAGGCTGGTGATGTTGATTTTCATTATCGAATTATTTTAGGTAGCAAAAACAAACACCTAATTTCAATGCTGTTTGATGGCATTTATCATTTAGTGCGCATGTATCGCGTACAACTTGGCATGGCGGGGCCGCGTGTGACCACCGCTTATGATGAACACAAACACATTGTTCAGGCCATTTTAAATCGTGACGCGGAATTAGCCGAAATGCTGATGCGTCGCCACATTTTATATTCTAAAAACAGTATTGAACGTAAATTATCGTAATCGCAACACGTGGCGTTTAACGTCACTCACGACATTGTATAAAGGGGAATAGCATGAGCGCAGGTAAAAAATTTCGTCAAGCATTAGCCAATAACAAACCATTGCAAATTGTGGGCACCATTAATGCTTACTCAGCGATGATGGCGAAACAAATTGGTCATCAAGCGATTTACTTGTCGGGTGGCGGTGTCGCAAACGCATCATACGGCTTACCGGATTTAGGCATGACATCGCTTAATGATGTGCTGGTGGATGTGCAACGTATTACCTCAGCCTGTGATTTACCTTTATTGGTCGATATTGATACCGGTTGGGGCGGGGCGTTTAACATTGCTAAAACGGTTCGCGATATGGAAAAAGCCGGAGCAGCCGCAGTGCACATGGAAGATCAAGTGGCGCAAAAGCGTTGTGGTCACCGTCCTAATAAAGAAATAGTGCCAGTAGAAGAAATGGTTGACCGTATTAAAGCGGCGGTTGATGCGCGTACAGACCCAGACTTTTTCATTATGGCGCGTACCGACTCATTTGCTCAAGAAGGGTTAGCAGCGGCTATTGAACGTGCAAAAGCCTATGTAGCAGCAGGTGCAGACGGCATTTTTGCTGAAGCCATTAAAACAGAAGAGCACTATCGCGCCTTTGCTGAGGCATTAGATGTGCCTATTTTGGCTAACATTACTGAATTTGGCCAAACCGAATTATGGAATAAACAGCAGTTAGGCGAGTGGGGCGCGGCAATGGTGCTGTACCCATTAAGCGCATTTAGAGCCATGAACAAAGCGGCCGAAATGGTCTACAGCGCCATATTAACCGATGGTGACCAAAAAGCGGTGGTTGACAGCATGCAAACGCGCATGGAACTTTATGACTACCTGGGCTACCACGACTATGAACAAAAATTAGACAGTTTGTTTGCCGAAGGCAAAAACAAATAAGTACATAAAAAAATTAACAATAAGACTCAAAACCCTACATATGTGTGCTCTTGATGAGGGCACACAGCAAGCATAAGAAGGAAGATATATCATGGTAGACAAGAAATTATCAGGCGCAGGATTACGTGGTCAAAGTGCTGGCGAAACAAAGCTATGTACCGTAGGTAAATCAGGTTCTGGCCTGACGTACTGTGGTTATGATGTGTCAGATTTAGCCGATAACGCCACTTTTGAAGAAGTCGCCTACTTATTATTTAATGGCGAATTACCAACTCAAGCACAATTAAGTGCTTACAAAGCCGAGTTAACGGCGCAACGTGATTTACCCGATGCGCTAAAAGCGGTGCTAAAGCTTATTCCTGCTGACGCTCACCCAATGGATGTGATGCGTACAGGCTGCTCGTTTTTAGGTAACCTTGAACCAGAAGTTGATTTTACTCAGCAACACAAAGCTGCCAATCGTTTGCTTGCCGCATTCCCTGCCATTATGTGTTACTGGTATCGCTACAGCCATGACGGTGTAGAAATTGATTGCACCACAGATGAAGAATCTCTGGGTGGACATTTTCTCAAACTGCTGCGCGGTGAAACACCGTCAGCACAGCATCGTAAAGTGATGGATGTGTCGTTGATTTTGTATGCAGAGCATGAATTTAACGCCTCAACCTTTACCGCTCGTGTGTGTGCATCGACCTTGTCTGATATGTATTCATGTGTGACTGGCGCTATTGGTTCATTACGCGGCCCATTACATGGCGGCGCTAACGAAGCAGCTATGGACATGATCCAAAAATTTAGCTCACCTGCTGATGCAAAAGTACAGATGGCGTTAATGCTTGAACGCAAAGAAAAAATCATGGGCTTTGGTCATGCTATTTACAGTGTGTCTGATCCGCGTAATGTGATTATTAAAAAATGGTCTGAAAAGCTAGCTCACGAAAACGGCGACACCTCGTTATACGACATCTCTGTCGCGTGTGAAGAGTTTATGTGGGACACCAAAAAGCTGTTCTGTAACGCTGACTTTTTCCATGCATCGGCTTATCACTTTATGGGCATTCCAACAAAATTGTTTACCCCAATCTTTGTGTGTTCACGCTTAACCGGTTGGGCGGCACATGTGATGGAACAGCGCTCAAATAACCGCATTATCCGCCCAAGTGCTGATTATGTCGGTAGCGAACCCCGTAAAGTTGTGCCAATTAGTCAACGTTAATCCACTGGCCGAGCCTCAAGGCTCGGCTTTTTCGATTTTGATAGTCGATCATCCAATTTGTATTAACTGTGGATATAGTTATGAATACTCAATACCGTAAATCTTTACCTGGCACCAAGCTCGATTATTTTGATACTCAAGAAGCGGTTAACGCCATTGAGCCTGGCGCTTATGCCAAACTGCCATATTGTTCACGTGTATTTGCCGAGAACTTAGTGCGTCGTTGTTCACCTGATATGTTGGTGGACTCGTTAAAGCAGTTAATTGAACGTAAACGCGATTTAGATTTTCCGTGGTTTCCTGCGCGAGTGGTGTGTCACGATATTTTAGGTCAAACCGCGTTAGTTGACTTAGCTGGCCTTCGTGACGCCATTGCTGAAAAAGGCGGTGACCCGTCAAAAGTTAATCCAGTAGTGCCAACGCAATTAATTGTCGATCACTCACTGGCTGTTGAGCATGCCGGTTTTGAAAAAGACGCGTTTGAGAAAAACCGCGCCATTGAAGATCGCCGCAATGAAGACCGTTTCCATTTTATTAACTGGACTAAAACCGCGTTTAAAAATGTTGATGTTATCCAACCGGGTAACGGCATTATGCATCAAATCAACCTAGAGAAAATGTCACCAGTGGTCCATGCCCTTGATGGCGTGGCATTTCCTGACACCTTAGTCGGCACCGACAGCCACACACCGCATGTCGATGCGTTAGGCGTAATCGCCATCGGTGTTGGTGGATTAGAGGCCGAAAGCGTGATGCTGGGCCGCGCATCGTATATGCGTTTGCCTGACATTATTGGGGTTGAAGTTACCGGTAAACCGCAACCTGGCATTACCGCGACTGACATCGTATTAGCGTTGACAGAATACTTACGTGCCCAAAAAGTCGTGTCGTCATATTTAGAGTTTTATGGCGAAGGCACCACCCATTTAACCCTGGGTGATCGTGCAACCATTACCAACATGACGCCTGAATACGGCGCCACAGCTGCGATGTTTTATATCGATAGGCAAACTATCGATTACTTAACGTTAACCGGTCGTGACGACGAGCAAGTAAAACTGGTTGAGACTTATGCCAAGCAAGCCGGCTTATGGGCCGACACCTTAACCGAAGTTGACTATGAGCGTGTGTTACATTTCGATTTATCAACCGTTGGACGTAACATTGCTGGCCCGTCAAATCCGCATAATCGCGTGCCAACGTCTGAGCTTGCTGCTCGTGGTATCAGTGGCGTGGTTGAAAACGAGCCAGGTAAAATGCCAGACGGTGCGGTGATTATTGCTGCTATCACCAGTTGTACCAATACCAGTAACCCGCGCAATATGATTGCCGCTGGTTTGTTAGCCCGTAATGCCAATGCCCGTGGTTTATTGCGTAAGCCTTGGGTGAAATCATCACTGGCTCCTGGTTCAAAAGCGGTGCAATTGTATTTAGAAGAAGCAGGCTTATTACCCGAACTTGAAAACTTAGGTTTTGGCATCGTTGGTTTTGCCTGTACCACGTGTAATGGCATGAGCGGCGCATTGGATCCTGTGATTCAACAAGAAGTGATTGACCGTGATTTATACGCCACAGCAGTATTGTCGGGTAATCGTAACTTTGATGGTCGTATTCATCCTTACGCAAAACAAGCATTCTTGGCTTCACCACCATTGGTCATAGCGTATGCCATTGCCGGTACCATTCGTTTTGATATCGAAAAAGATGTGCTTGGTATTGATAAAGAGGGCAATGCGGTCACGTTAAAAGACATTTGGCCAACCGATGAAGAAATCGATGCAGTGGTTAAAGCCAGTGTTAAGCCAGAGCAGTTCCGCAAAGTCTATGAGCCTATGTTCGACATAAAAGTTGAATATGGCAGCCATGTTAATCCGCAATACGACTGGCGCCCACAGAGCACTTATATTCGTCGTCCACCTTATTGGGAAGGCGCATTAGCAGGTGAGCGCACCATGAAAGGCATGCGTCCGTTAGCGGTATTAGGCGACAACATTACCACTGACCATTTATCACCATCGAACGCGATTATGCTCGACAGCGCCGCAGGTGCTTATTTGGATAAAATGGGTTTACCAGAAGCAGACTTTAACTCTTATGCGACTCACCGTGGTGATCACTTAACGGCGCAACGTGCCACATTCGCGAACCCGAAACTGTATAACGAAATGGTGCAGGAAGACGGCAATGTGCGCCAGGGCTCGTTAGCTCGTATAGAGCCCGAAGGCCAGGTAACCCGTATGTGGGAAGCCATTGAAACCTATATGGAGCGTAAACAGCCACTGATTATTATTGCCGGTGCTGATTACGGCCAGGGTTCATCTCGTGACTGGGCGGCAAAAGGCGTACGTCTTGCCGGTGTTGAAGTGATTGTTGCCGAAGGCTTTGAGCGTATTCACCGCACCAACTTAGTAGGCATGGGCGTGTTACCGCTTGAATTTATAAAAGGTGAAAACCGTCATACCTATGAGATTAACGGCACTGAAACTTATGATGTTGTCGGTAACCGTCAACCGGGAGCCATGATGTCTGTTGTGATGACGCGTCTTGATGGCGAGCAAGTCACCATTCCAGTTAAATGCCGTTTAGATACCGCTGAAGAGTGCTCAATTTATGAGGCGGGCGGCGTACTACAACGCTTTGCTCAAGACTTTTTAGCCAACGAAGTCGCTAGCTAATTAACGTCGCTTTTTGGTGTATCGGCAGTTTGTTATCAAGCTGCCGTTTTCTTATTTGATTTTAGGATGTTGTCATGGCTCATTTACCACAAATTAAAATCCCTGCCACCTACATGCGTGGTGGCACCAGCAAAGGGGTGTTTTTCAGCTTAACGGATTTACCCGAAGCCGCCCAGGTTGCTGGCCCTGAGCGCGATGCCTTGTTGTTGCGTGTTATCGGCAGTCCAGACCCATATGGTAAACAGACCGATGGCATGGGCGGAGCAACGTCAAGCACCAGTAAAACGGTTATTTTATCTAAAAGTACCCAAGCAAATCACGATGTCGACTATTTATTTGGTCAAGTCTCAATTGATAAACCCTTTGTCGATTGGAGCGGTAACTGCGGTAATTTAACCGCAGCAGTGGGATCGTTCGCCATCAGCAATGGCTTAATTGACTCAAACCGTGTGCCGCACAATGGCACCGCAGTGGTACGGATTTGGCAAGCCAATATCCAAAAAACCATTATTGCCCATGTCCCTATTACAGACGGTGAAGTACAAGAAACAGGCGACTTTGAACTGGATGGCGTGACTTTTCCGGCTGCTGAAGTGCAAGTGGAGTTTTTAGACCCTGCAGACGGCGAGGGCGCGATGTTCCCAACGGGTAATGTGGTTGATGTGTTAGAGGTGCCGGGTGTGGGTAGCTTTAACGTCACCATGATCAATGCGGGCATTCCGACCATTTTTATTAATGCTGCCGATATTAATTATCTGGGTACAGAGCTGCAAGATGACATTAATAATGATGACAAAGCCCTCGCTATGTTTGAAACTATTCGTGCCTATGGTGCGGTTAAAATGGGGTTAATTAAACACATTGATGAAGCCGCCGCGCGTCAACACACGCCCAAAGTTGCCTTTGTCGCACCCGCCGCTGAGTATGTATCATCAAGTGGTAAAGCTGTGACCACTGCCGACATCGACTTAGTGGTACGTGCATTATCGATGGGCAAATTGCATCATGCGATGATGGGTACAGCCGCTGTCGCTATTGGCACCGCAGCAGCTATTCCTGGCACCTTAGTGAATTTAGCAGCAGGCGGTGGTGAGCGCAGTGCTGTGCGCTTTGGCCATCCGTCGGGCACATTACGTGTGGGCGCTGAAGCGCAATTGGTTGATGGCCAATGGCAGGTTAAAAAAGCCATTATGAGCCGCAGTGCTAGGGTATTGATGGAAGGTAAAGTGAGGGTGCCGCAATAACCTCAATTGATCATTTAGCATGAAAAAATAAAACCTTGGAATACCAAGGTTTTTTTTTGCCGATTTAATCGCCGGTAAGATAAAGGTGATATGATAAAATGACATGAGTTTTTAACAATTAAATTATAAGCTTAGTAAGCTATTTTGCGATTAATACAAAATGTGATAGCGATCAGAAAATGCTTGATCATGTAGTAAAATTAGTATGTT
Source organism: Shewanella sp. MF05956 (assembly GCF_059758055.1). Classification (NCBI taxonomy): domain Bacteria; kingdom Pseudomonadati; phylum Pseudomonadota; class Gammaproteobacteria; order Alteromonadales; family Shewanellaceae; genus Shewanella; species Shewanella sp. MF05956. The sequence goes on from NZ_JCAYNV010000005.1 coordinate 21,376, forward strand.
ATATGCTGAATTTGCGCCAAATAACCGACATATTATTCAGTTGAGTTAGGGCTTCATTACGGTTAGTCATAAGGAATGAGATCGCGATTACTGATTAACATCGTACTAACCTTTTTCGGTTTAGGTTATAAAACGAATAAACCAGAAGCACATAACAGTTCACGTATTATCGTGAAGCACATTGCAAGTATTGCTACTTATTGCAGTGTTATTAAAAGAAGGAATCAAATATGGTTGAACACATCACAGGCATGCTGGCATTAATCGGTGTGTTGTCGCTTTTGTGTCAATGGGTGGGTTGGAAGTTACGTTTACCTGCTATTTTACCGCTACTACTTTGCGGTTTATTGTTAGGTCCAGGCCTAGGCATTTTAAATCCTGACGAGATTTTTGGCGACTTACTCTTCCCGATTATTTCGTTAGGGGTTGCGGTCATCCTATTTGAAGGCGCGCTGACTTTAAACTTTAAAGAAATTAAAGATCATGGCCGTATGGTCACCAACCTGGTGAGTATTGGTGCATTAGTTACCTGGCTCGTGATTGTCCCTGCCGCGCACTTTTTAATGGGCTTTGAGTGGAGTATTGCCGCATTATTTGGTGCCCTAGTCGTGGTTACTGGCCCGACCGTAATTGTGCCAATGCTGCGTACTGTACAGCCTAAATCTAACCTCGCCAGTATTTTGCGCTGGGAAGGTATTGTAATTGACCCCATTGGCGCCCTAATGGCGGTTTTGGTGTTTGAGTACATTGCGGTTTCGAACGATCCCACGACTCATGTATTGCATGCCCTTGGCTTAACCTTGGTCATTGGTTTTGGTTTAGGTGCTATTGCAGGGTATTTAACGGGTTTGGCTATCCGTAAAAACATATTTCCACATTATTTACTCAACACCGCAGTATTAACCATTATGCTAGGGGTGTTTGTTGGTTCTAACTTAGTACAGCATGAGTCAGGTTTATTGACCGTAACCGTGATGGGGATCCTATTGGCTAACATGCGCGGCGTAGACATTGCCGACATTTTAGAATTTAAAGAAACCCTTACTGTACTACTGATCTCGGCACTGTTTATTTTACTGGCGGCGCGATTAGATTCTGGTGCGATGCTTGACCTTGGCTTTGGCGGTATTGCTGTTTTATTAGTGGTGATGTTTGTGGCAAGGCCATTAAGCATTTGGATATCTGGACTTGGTACTAATTTATCATCAAAAGATAAATGGTTTTTAAGCTGGGTTGCACCAAGGGGTATTGTTGCCGCGGCAATTTCATCATTATTTGCGATTAAGCTTGAAGCAGTTGGCTTAGAGGGGGCAACCTCCATTGTACCGTTAGTGTTTTTAATCATTATTGGTACCGTTGTTATTCAGAGTTTAACGGCTGGCCGATGGGCTAAGTTTTTGGGTGTAAAAGAAGGTTCGAACCAAGGTTTACTGATTTTTGGTGCATCTAATTTTTCACGTGAACTGGCGAAAGTTTTAATATCGAAAAATATCAAAGTGGTGTTAGCTGATAATAACTGGGACAGTATTCGCCAGGCGCGAATGGAAAATATTCCGGTGTACTTTGGTAACCCTGCGTCAGAACACGCTGAAACCTACATGGACTTAAGCGGTGTAGGTCGCGTGCTTGTGATGTCGCCATATCGTCAATTAAACCCATTGGTGTCATTCCATTTCCAAGACTTACTGGGTGTTGAGAAAGTGTATGGTTTGAACAATGCTGACACTGGCAGTGCTCGTCATCAATTGTCTGAGACTTACTTAAAACGTTTGTGTTTGTTTGGCGAAAATATCTCATACGCCAAAATTGCCAGTTTAATGGCCAAGGGCGCAGTGTTAAAAGTCACCAACATTACTGAAAACTTTACTTATGAGCACTTTAAAAAGCGCTACGGTGAAACCGCATTACCATTAGTGTATTTAACCAAAGAAGGTAAAGTAAAAGTACTTTCAGGTATAGGTCCATTTGAGTTCCCTGTGGGAATTGAGTTAATCAGTTTGTTACCTCAAGAAGCACAAGACCAAGCGATTATTCAACGTGCATTAGATGATGAAGCTGACCGCCAAGCTAAGGCATTGGCAGAAGCAGAAGCTAAAGCCGCAGCGGAAGCGCGAGCTATCCGTGAAGCAGAAGAAGCTGAACAACGCGCAATCGATAAGGCGCGTCGTAAAGAAGAAGAGCTTGCACAGTTTGAAGAGCAAGAAAAGGCGCGTTTACTTGCTGAAGAACAAGCTGTTATCGCGAAAAAAGAATCGGCAGAAAAAGCCAAATTGGTAGCCGCTGAGAAAAAAGCGGCAGCCGTTGCGGTGAGTCAATTATCTGATGAGTCAGCGACAGTGGATGCGCCAACAGAAGAAGATAAGCCTGAACAACAGGACGACCCTAAAACGGTTTAACCGTTAGCGGGTAACAAAAAGGCTTAGCATAATAGCTAAGCCTTTTTTATTGCCGGGAGTTATCGATAGTTGTCAATGTTGACTACGAATTTGATAACTATTCCGCTAATGTTGCCAGTACCACTTCGTGATGGTCTTTGGTTTTAAACTTATTGAGTACATGGCTAACTTTGCCATCCGTGCCCACGATAAAGCTTAGGCGATGTATTCCATCAAAATGTTTTCCCATAAATTGTTTTGGGCCCCACACTCCAAAGCCATCAGCAACAGCATGGTCTTCATCGCTAAGTAAGGTGAAGTTGAGTGCTTGTTTGTCTGCAAATTTGGCTAGCTTTGCCACTGGATCGGGGCTGATACCGAACACGGTGACGTTTAGACCATCGAGTTGGGCTTTGACATCACGCAATCCTTGAGCTTGAACTGTGCAGCCAGGGGTAGAGGCTTTAGGGTAAAAGTATACCAGCACGGGGCCATGAGTGAGAGCTTGCTTAAGAGACACGGTTTCGCCCGCTTGGTTTTGTAAACTAAAGCTAGGTGCAGTATCCCCTACGGTTAATGTGTTCTTGATTTGTCCTTATCAGATGAATTGCAGATAATACGCAGCCTTGCTGAACAAGGTTCAACTTGTCAACGTGATTACTCTGAGTAATGAAATATTGTTAAGGCGCCGCAATGCCTTGCATACGCTTGATGGTGCATTCAAGTGACATTGATTCTGCCAATTCGTGAATACCTTGTTCAAGCTTTAATAAGTCGACTTTATCGGGAATGTTAATTGCCAATAAAATGGATTGCGTTTTAAGATTGTCATTATCGTCAGCGTGCGAGCGAACCGCGGCTAAATCTAAGCCCCGTTCGGCCAAAAACTGGGTGATACTCTTCATGGTGCCACGCTGATCTTCACCGTTAAACAACACTTCAATGCGCGAGATAAAGTTTTTAGGTGTGTGTTTTGAGGTGCGCTTCATTACAGTCATTAATTCAAGTTCGACACTTAAACTCGGTAATAAGCTTTCAATTTTGGTTATGGCGGTCCACGAGCCCGATATCATCATAATTAAGGTAAATTCATTACCGAATAATGCCATACGACTGTCGACAATATCGCAATCGCATTCACTTGCTAAACGCGCTAAACGACTGACTAAACCAGGGCGATCTGCACCCATTGCCGTAACGACCAGGTAGTTGGTCATGGATTTTCCTCACTGTCGATATCTCTGAGCGAAAACGCATGCCGATGCAGTGCGTTTTTGTGCGGGTGCTAATGCTAACATTTATCTGCAAAACACCTCAAGATACTAACCTATATCGGTCACATTAATGTGATTATTTTTTAGTGGCTAAGGTCGAAAAATGCTAGCTTATACCATTATAGAGAACTGAAATGACTTATTTCAGAGAATGCTTGCCGTAGAGCTTGTCATTAGTGGTTGGCATCAGTAACATAGCGAATCCTGAAACCTTGGGGAAGATAGATGATAAACGGAAGCATCGTAGCCTTAATCACACCAATGAATAGTGATGGCACAATAGATTATGCAAGTCTTGAAAGACTTGTCGAGTTTCATATAGAACAGGGCACAGATGCCATTGTTGCAGTCGGTACGACCGGTGAGTCGGCGACATTGCCAATGAAAGAGCATGCTGCTGTTGTGGCTCAAACCGTTAAGTTTGCCTCAGGTCGTATTCCTGTTATAGGTGGCAACGGCGCCAACGCGACGGCAGAAGCTGTTGAGCTGACTAAATCACTGCAAAATACAGGTGTAGTCGCCATGCTTGGTGTGACGCCTTATTATAATAAGCCAACGCCAAAGGGATTAATTGCCCATTATAAGGCCGTTGCTGCTAGCACCGACATTCCACAAATTTTGTATAACGTTCCTGGCCGAACTTCAGTTGATATGAAGCCAGAAACCGTTGCAGAATTAGTCGGCGTGAGTAACATTATTGGTGTTAAAGAAGCGACTGGCGATGTTAGCCGTGTTGCACGCTTACGTGAGCTGTGCGGTGAAGACTTTATGCTTTACAGCGGCGATGATGCCACCGCACGCGAGTTTTTATTGCTTGGCGGTAATGGTGTCATCTCGGTTGCAAATAATGTGGTTCCACGTGCGTTTAAAGCCATGTGTGATGCCGCTCTTGCTAAAGATGCACAATTAGCGAAAACGATTGATGAGCCATTAAAGGGCTTATACAGTTCTTTATTTTGTGAAGCCAACCCAATTCCAGTGAAATGGGCCGTTCACAAGATGGGATTAATCTCTCATGGACATATTCGTTTGCCTTTAACTGAACTTTCTGAGCAGTTTCATGGTCTGTTAATAGAAACAATGAAACAAGCCCAGATAAAGGTATAATAAATTCATGTTAAAGAAAGTCACTCCGTTACTTCTTGTTGCAGCTGTTTCAGCTTGCAGTACGCCATTAGATCGTCGTCAAGCCAATGGCAATGACGACTTCATTAATGCTGAAACTTCACCGTTATTGACTATTCCTGAAGGGTTAAATACCCCAACTTACAGCAAAGAGTATGAAATCCCAGCTGTTGGAACTAAGTCTGACAAAGCGTTAATCGGTAAAAAACTCGATATTCGTGCGCCGCTTCAAGTGCTGCCAATGGCAGAAGGCTCTCATATTGAAGAAAGCAGTGACAATATTCGTGTTGTGATTGATTCAATTGAAAGTACCACTGATCTTAAACAAGAAATCTTTGATGTCATTAAAGGTTACTTAACCAAGAGCAACATGGTTATTCGTGCTGAAGATTACGCAGCCGGTGTTATCGAAACCGATTGGATTGAACACGAAGAACTGATTGAGTCTAGTTGGTGGGGTAGCGATAAAGTGTATACGCTGCGTCAGCGTTATAGCTATAACATCGACGTTAAGCCTCACGGTCGCTCTGGTAGCGTAGCGATTAGCTTGCTAGAACACGAAGAGTTTTATAACGGCGAAGATCAAAAAATCTTATTGAGTGGTGATGATAAACGTCGTTATACCACCGACATGCTTAACAATGCCATTGGTTATATGGGTGTTGAACGTGACCGAGCCATTCGTGCTGCACGTATTCAACAAAGTTTGGGTATTAAAGTTGACTTAGTGACTGGTGCTGCTTCAGATGCTGCTTACTGGTTAGCGGATGCAAATTACCAATCTGTGTGGGATCGTTTACGTTTAGTGCTGCCAGAAATGGGCTTTGATGTTGTCGATATGGATACCAGCAAAGGCTTGTTCTTCATTAATTTAGAAGAGAGCAGTGGGTTCTGGAGTTCATTATGGGGCGATGAAAAGCTCACATTGAAAAAGGGCAACTATCGTTTATTGCTCAAAGAAACTGACAACCCAGATCAAACTAAAATCTTACTACACGATGTAGAAGATAATGAGCTAGACAATGAAGCGATAACCGAAGTGTATCAAATCTTGTCAGATCTTATGCAAGAAGATCGTAAAATCTCTGAAAATTCACAACGACAAGCACCGGTGCAACGTAAAGAACGTGGTGAAGGTGGTAAGACGCGTGGTCAAAGACCCTAAGTTATTTACTCAGTAGATTAAAAAAGACGCATTTATGCGTCTTTTTTTTTAAGCTAATTGTCACAATATGTGTCGAATGTAAGCTATTTGTAACAAGTTAACTTGTGATGATAGGTGTTAAATTAAGCTTTATGCATTTTTACGCAACATTTATGCGTTAATGTTGCGTAATGTGTATGTTTGTTGCATAAGTTGTCATGGTGAACCACTTTTAACGTATATGCGTAATATGTTGGCGTAAGTAAAACGCCTTGAAGCAAGCGGTTTGCTGAGTACAATCTCTGTTATTAATAATAAATATTCATTTTCCTGGATGGTTACGGACAAACAATGAAAAAAATACTATTACTGATCGCCATAGTGTCAATCGCGCTGTTCGGTTACTTCTCTTTCCTGCCTGAAAAAGCACAAATACAACGTCCTCGAGCGATACCCAATGTGGTCGTCGCCAAAGTGGAAGTGATGCCGATTCGTGACGAAGTGGAAGCACTTGGAACAGGTAAAGCATATGAATCGATTATCGTGACCTCGAAAGTGGCCGAAATTGTTAATCAAATCAACTTTGATGATGGTGAGCTTGTTGAGAAAGGTTCAGTGTTGGTGTTGCTTCGTAACGACGAGCAAAAAGCTAAAGTAGCGGTTGCGGAAGTAAAACTGGCAGAAAATTTACGTGAGTTAGAGCGAATTAGAGCCCTTGTGACCAGTAAAACCATTGCTGAATTGGAACGAGACCGACTACAAAGCCTTATCGACACCACCCGTGCTGAAGTTGAGCAGGCCAATGCTGCCTTACATGATCGCATTATTAAAGCCCCTTTTTCTGGTCGGTTAGGTCTGCGCCAAGTGAGTGTGGGCAGCTTAGTCACCCCTGGTGAGCAAATCAGCACATTGGATGATATCAGTAAAATTAAATTAGATTTCTCAGTACCGGAGCGTTTTATTCAGGAGTTGAAACCTGGCAAGTTAGTCGAAGCCAGAGCTGTTGCTTATCCCGATCGTGTATTTAAAGGCGTCGTGACCTCTATTGATAGCCGAGTTAACCCAAGTACGCGTGCCGTGATCGTGCGCGCCGTAATGCCAAACAGCGATTTAAGCTTGCTACCTGGCATGTTAATGAAAGTGAAGTTAATTAAACAAAGCCGCGAAGCGTTGTTATTACCTGAAGCTGCGATTGTTCCTATTCAAAATAATCATTTTGTCTATGTTGTGAATGCTGACAATAAAGTAGAGCAAGTGAAAGTGACTCTGGGCATTCGTACCCGTGGTTGGGTTGAAATTACTGACGGTCTTGAAGTGGGCAAGCAAGTCATTATTCGCGGTATTTTAAAAGTACGTCCGGGTGATGAAGTGAAAGTGCAACAAGCGGAAAACTTTAAGTTTGCACAAGTCGAAGGTACGGAGAAGTCGGCATGATATTAACTGACTTATCGGTTAAAAGACCGGTTTTTGCATCGGTTATCAGCATCTTGCTGATTGTATTGGGTTTAGTGTCGTTTGGTAAATTACCGTTACGCGAATACCCAAATATTGATCCACCGATTGTTTCGGTAGAAACAAGCTACCGTGGTGCTAGTGCCTCGGTTGTAGAAAGTCGAATTACCCAATTAGTTGAAGACCAAATTAGTGGTGTTGAAGGTATTCGTCATATCAGTTCATCTAGCAGTGATGGGCGCTCAAGCGTCACGATTGAATTTGATATTAACCGCGATATCGAAGCTGCCACTAACGACGTGCGCGACCGGATTTCTGGCTTATTAGAGCAATTGCCTGAAGAAGCAGATTCGCCATCCATTTTTAAAGCCAATGGCAGCGATGAAGTGATCATGTGGCTTAACCTAGTGTCTGATCAAATGGACATTTTGCAGCTTACTGATTATGCCAATCGTTATTTGGTTGACCGTTTCTCGGTGATCGACGGGGTATCAACATTGCGCCTTGGTGGCGGCAAGGTTTATGCATTACGGATTTGGATAGACCGCCAAGCACTCGCGTCTCGCAACTTAACCGTGTCAGATGTGGAAGATGCACTGCGCTCGGAAAACGTTGAGCTACCTGCAGGTTCTATTGAATCCAAAGAACGTCATTTTACCGTGCGTTTGGATAGAGTATTCAAAACAGCTGAAGATTTTTCTAATTTGGTGATTACCCAGGGTGATGATGGCTATTTAGTCAAACTGGGTGATATCGCTAAGGTTGAAATTGGCTCTGAAGAAGAACGAATTATCTTTAGGGGCAACAAAGAGGCCATGATTGGTCTAGGGGTCAGTAAGCAGTCAACTGCCAACACCTTAGAAGTTGCTCGAGCGGCCAATGCGTTAGTCGAAAAATTAAATCCGACATTGCCAGCCGGCATGGAGATTAAGCGCTCATACGACAGCTCTGTGTTTATTGAAGCGTCTATTGACGAGGTATATCAAACCTTGTTTATTGCGATGATATTAGTGATTGTGGTGATTTACCTGTTTTTAGGCTCAGTAAGGGCGATGTTAATTCCTGCTGTGACGGTACCGGTATCGTTGCTAGGAACCTTTATTGTGCTTTATGCGCTCGGTTACACCATCAATTTATTAACGTTACTCGCGATGATCCTCGCCATTGGTATGGTGGTAGATGATGCGATTGTGATGTTAGAAAATATTCACAGACGCATCGAAGAAGGTGACTCGCCGTTAAAAGCGGCTTTCTTAGGGGCTCGTGAGGTCGCATTTGCCGTGGTCGCCACAACCTTAGTACTGGTAGCGGTATTTATGCCTATTACCTTCCTGGAGGGCGATTTAGGTAAGCTATTTAAAGAGTTTGCGGTCACCATGAGTGCAGCAGTGATATTTTCAAGTATTGTTGCGTTAACACTGACCCCAATGATGTGTTCTAAATTGCTTAAACCTGCTGATCAAGATCCGTGGTTGGTTAAGCAAGTCGACAAAATGATGAGCAAATTATCCGATTGGTATTTAATCACACTTAATACCGGCATGAAACGTCCTATGACGGTGTCGCTTGTGGTGTTAATTGCTTTTGTACTGAGCGGCTACTTACTCAATAAAGTGCCACAAGAGTTTGCGCCGCAAGAAGACCGTGGTTCGATGTTCTTAATGGTAAACGGACCACAAGGCGCCAGCTTTGAATATATTGAAAAATATATGGATGAAGTGGAAGGTCGGTTAATGCCTATGGTGGAAAGCGGCGAAATTAAGCGTTTGCTTATTCGTGCTCCGCGCGGCTTTGGTACTGCCTCTGACTTTTCAAATGGCATGGCAATTATAGTACTCGAAGACTGGGCAGAACGTCGCAGTGCTAACGAAATCATTGTCGAGATCCGTGAGCGTTTAGCTGATCTCGCCGGCATTAGAGCTTTCCCTATTATGCGCCAGGCTTTTGGTCGTGGTGTAGGGAAACCCGTGCAGTTTGTGATTGGCGGACCCAGTTATGAAGAGCTGGCTGATTGGCGTGACATCATGCTCGAAAAAGCCAAAGATAATCATAATATTGTCGGTTTAGATCATGATTATCAAGAAACAAAGCCACAATTGCGGGTAGTGATTGACCGCGAACGTGCTGCAGACCTAGGCGTTTCTGTGTCGCATATTGGTAGCACATTAGAGTCAATGCTGGGCTCGCGCTTAGTCACTACTTTTATGCGCGATGGTGAAGAGTACGATGTGATTGTGGAAGGTAATCGCGAGAACCAAAGCACGGCGACAGACATGGAAAACATTTATGTGCGCTCTGATCGTACTCAAGAATTAATTCCGTTATCTAACTTGGTGTCGATTGAAGAGTTTGCCGATGCCAGCTCGCTCAACCGCTACAATCGCATGCGCTCAATTACCTTAGAAGCTAACCTTGCAGCAGATTACAGTTTAGGCGAGGCATTAGATTACATGAATACTCTCGCGGCCACTTATCTGCCTGCTGAAGCGGTAATTAGCTATAAAGGCCCTTCGTTGGATTACCAAGAATCGGGTAGCTCAATGAACTTTGTGTTTTTACTGGCCCTGGGCATCGTATTTTTAGTGTTAGCGGCGCAATTTGAAAGCTTTATTCACCCCATGGTGATTATGCTTACCGTGCCATTAGCGACACTCGGTGCATTGGTTGGTTTATGGGTCACTGGGCAAAGTATCAATATTTATAGCCAAATTGGGATCATCATGTTGGTTGGTTTGGCGGCTAAGAATGGTATTTTGATTGTTGAGTTTTCTAACCAGCTGCGCGACCGTGGTGTTGAATTTCAGCAAGCGATTTTGCAAGCCTCTACGCAACGACTTCGTCCGATTTTAATGACTGGGATCACGACTGCAGCAGGCGCCATTCCATTAGTGATAGCTTCTGGAGCTGGCGCTGAAACGCGCTTCGTGATTGGAGTAGTGGTGTTGTCAGGTATTTTACTGGCGACGTTCTTTACCTTAATCGTCATACCAGTAGCTTACAGCTTATTTGCGCGTAACAGCAGTTCACCTGAAGCGGTGGCTAAGCAGTTAGAAATCGAATTAAAAGAAGACTAACAGCGGCTCACAAGCGCTAAAAAAGCCAGTCATGTCAATGACTGGCTTTTTTGTTTCTAGTTGCTAATTTTTACATTTATCTCATCGTGTTCATGTCCAGTACGCACGTCTTTTACTTTTTATGTATTTTATTTATCACGAATTTAATTTTTCACGTATTTTAAATGTCGCGCCGCCTGTTTAGCCACTCGCTTTGTCGTGATTAAAAGTGTTATGGACGAATAATAAGGCAGGTGGCTGTTGCGGTTGCTAATAACTTGCCGTCTTCGGTGGTTAAGGTGCCTTGTGAAATCCCTAACGACTTAGACAAGTTCATTAAGTTCCCTTTAGCCACTAAGCGAGTATTTTGCGGTACTGGGCGCACCATTTTAATGTTTAAATCAATGGTTGAGTAACTCACGCCAGCGGGCAATGCAGAATGCACAGCGCACGCAGTGACGGTGTCTAATACCGTAGCCGCAAACCCACCGTGTACACCGCCCATGGGATTAAGATGGCGTTCATTAGCAAAGGCTTCAAATGTCACGTTGCCTTCATTGACCTCGATGGGCTTCATCGGAATCACTTCGCTAATTGAAGGGGCAGGAATGTCGCCATTTAATATGGCTTGCATTTGTTGTAATCCAGTGAGATTTTTCATCATTATCCTTTACGATTTATGTCATTCACAATTTTTAACCATAAAAAAAGGTAAAGCATACGCTTTACCTTTTTACACAGAGCTTATTGATTAAGCTGCTTTTTCTTGCTTAGCTTTCGGGGCAAGTTGAGCACGTAATTCTTCAGAGTCAAAATCATCAACGTTAATTGATTTCAGACGACCAATTTCAGCACGTTCAAGTAAAGCGATTTCGCTGTCGCTTAACACACCTAGCGCTTTACCTTCTGCAGCAACTTTATCTAACCACATAAATGGTAGACGTTTACCCGCAGCCTTACAGACTTTGTCATACAGTGGTTCTGCAGCAAGAATATCTTTAAATGTTTGTTCTTGAATACCCACTGCGTTGAACTCAGATGGGGTCCAGAACTGGCCTTTACCTAAACGATCACGGCTCGCACACGGCGTTTGCATGATCTTAGCCACTTTGTGATCCAATACATCACTTGGACGCTTAATAGGACGACCGAATGGGAAGATTACTGCACGCAGTGCAATACCAAGACCCATTGGGAAGTTGTTAAGCAAGTCGTCTAATGAATCTTGTAACTTGTATAACGAATCTTCTACAGCCCATTGCACTAAAGGTAAATCTTCAGTTAAACGACCATCGTCTTCATAACGTTTTAACGTTGCAGAAGTCAGATACAACTGGCTTAACAAATCACCTAAACGTGCAGAAATACGTTCTTTGCGTTTAAGGTTGCCACCTAACGTTGCCATGGCTAAGTCAGACAGTAACGCTAAGTTAGCACTGAAACGGTTCATCTGCTGATAGTAGCGCTTGGTTTTATCTGAATAAGGGCTATTCGAGAAGTAAGATGAGGTTAAGCCCATCCAGAAACTACGAATAAAGTTAGACGTTGCAAAACCAATATGACCAAAGATAGCTGAGTCGAAGTTATCTAAACCACGGCTAGCATCAGTATCAAATGCTGATTCCATTTCGGCCAATACATATGGATGACAGCGGATGGCGCCTTGTCCATAAATAATCATTGAACGAGTTAGAATGTTTGCGCCTTCAACTGTAATGGCAATCGGTGCAGCTTGATAGCCACGGCCTAAATAGTTATTTGGACCTAGACACACACCTTTACCGCCGTGAATGTCCATTGCATCAATGACACACTTTTGCATTCTGTCGGTTAAGTGGAACTTAACGATGGCTGAAACAACTGATGGTTTTTCACCTAAATCGATAGCGGTAGTGGTTAATGTTGCCACTGCATCCATTAGATAAGCATTACCGCCGATACGCGCCATTGGCTCTTCGATGCCTTCTAACTTACCGATAGGTAATTTAAATTGACGACGAATACGTGCATAGGCACCTGTTGCAACTGCAGCAGTTTTAACGCCACCGGCAGAGTTTGATGGCAGGGTAATACCACGGCCAACAGATAAACATTCAACCAACATTCTCCAACCTTGGCCGGCCATTTCTGGTCCACCAATAATGAAGCTTAATGGCACAAACACTTCGTTACCGCGTGTTGGACCATTTTGGAACATACAGTTCAACGGGAAGTGGCGACGGCCAGTTTCAACACCTGGAATGTCCGTAGGAATAAGCGCACAAGTAATGCCTAATTCTTCTTTATCACCGAGTAGATGATCTGGATCGCGCAGTTTAAACGCAAGGCCTAATACTGTTGCGACAGGCGCTAAGGTAATGTAACGCTTGTTCCACGTTAGCTTCATACCAAGGACTTCTTCGCCTTGGAATTCACCTTTACATACCACACCAAAATCTGGGATAGAACCCGCGTCACTGCCTGCTTCTGGGCTGGTCAGTGCAAAACATGGCACTTCTAAGCCTTGAGCTAAACGGGGTAAATAATGATCTTGCTGTTCTTTAGTACCATAGTGCTGCAATAGCTCACCAGGGCCTAACGAGTTAGGTACACCTACTGTTGAAGCGAGTTCACTGCTCACACCAGCCAATTTCTGTAATACGCAAGATTGCGCATAAGCAGAGTATTCTAAGCCGCCGTATTTTTTCTTAATGATCATGGCGAAGAAGCCATTGTCTTTAAGGTACTGCCATACGTCTTGTGGCAAGTCACCCAACACATGTGAAACTTCGTGTTGATTGAGCATTTTACACACTTCTTCAACAGGGCCATCTAAGAAGGCTTGTTCGTCTGCCGTTAAGCGTGCTTTAGGATAGTTATGTAATTTGCTCCAGTTAGGGTTACCGGCAAATAAATCTGCTTCCCACCACGTTGTACCTGCTTCGATGGCTTCTTTTTCTGTAGAAGACATTTCAGGCATGATGCCGCGATAAACTTTTAACAGTGGACGACTGATATAATTCTGTCTAAACGATTTGATATTTAATGGTAGTGCGATAACCAGGAATACTATCCAGGCAATAACACCAGTAATGTCCATTGTGCTGCCAACGACTAACATAACTGCCGCAGCAATTGTGGTCGATAATAACGATACTCGAAGGTATGCCATAGCGCCGAGCACAAAGATCATCGCGATGATCCAAAGTAGGGTGGTCACTGTACTTCTCCTTAAAGCTATTTATGTAGACTAGAAATAGCTTATTTATTATTGATCTCATTCACAGGAAACCTTGTGGTCAGACCTGTGTCACATAAAAGTTAACCTTATGTAGCCTCGAATACAAGTGTTTTTCAAACAATTGTTTAAAAATTTGTGTGTTTGAAACATTCCACTCATTAAGCATAGTCGATACAATACGTTCGACTAATGAAAATGGGTCAAAACCGCTCAATTTTACAACCATAAAGGCAAGATTAATGTGCGAATTACTGGCGATGAGTGCCAATGTACCAACGGATATTGTGTTCAGTTTTACTGGTTTAGCTGAGCGTGGCGGTGTCACGGGTCCGCATGTTGATGGTTGGGGCATTACGTTTTACGAAGGCAAGGGTAATCGTACGTTTAAGGATGCTTGCCCTAGTAGTAAATCTTATATTGCCGATTTAATTAAATCTTATCCGATTAAGAGTGAAATTGTGGTGAGCCACATTCGACAAGCTAATCGAGGTTGCGTGTCTTTGGTCAATACCCACCCATTTACCCGAGAGTTATGGGGCCGTTATTGGACCTATGCCCATAATGGCCAATTAACGGGTTATGAGAAAAAATTTGCCGGTGTATCTCGGTTTCAACCTGTGGGTGATACCGACAGTGAATTGGCATTTTGTTGGATTTTAGAATCGGTAGTGAACCAGTTTGGTGAGCAAGAGCCGCACAATATGCAGCAGGTGTTCGATTATATTGCTCAGCTTGCAGACGAAATTCGTGTGCTTGGTGTATTTAATATGCTGCTCAGTAACGGCATAGATTTAATGGCGTATTGTACCAATAATTTGTGCCATATCACCCGACGCGCTCCGTTTGGTCAAGCCACACTCATTGATACCGATGTGGTGATAGATTTTAGTCAAGAAACCACGCCAAACGACGTGGTGACTGTGATTGCGACTCGGCCGCTAACCAATAATGAAAATTGGGTAGTGTTAACCCCTGGTGAATGGAAGCTATTTCGCAAAGGCGAATTAGTCTTCAGCTAGTTGCTTAATCTCATCCAATTCAGACTCACTGATTTCAGCATCATTTTCTGTTTCTGCTGTAAGAGCATCTAATGCTGGAGCGTGATCAGTTGCAGGGCCATCGATAACGATTGGGGTCATAGGTGGCAGTGGTTTTTCAAAATGGTAGCTGGCTAATTGAATGTCTAATTGCTTACTGCCTTTTGAAAAATGACTCAATCTTACCGGTAAATAAGCTAAATCGGGTGCCATCCAAAAATAGGTTTGGCGCTTTTTCGCTTTCTTTGCCTCGCGAACCACTTCTACTTTAACCGTTTCATAGGTGCCGCTGTTAAGTGTGAGGGTTTCTTTGCCTAACACTCTAAACTCGTAATCATCCACTTCTTTTTCTTTGACCATTTTATAATCTAACGGTCTAGTATTTGCGGCTAAGTCCATTCTAAATTGCAGTTGCACCATAAGAGGGTCAAACACTTTCTCTTGATAAGGTAACTTTAATGCTTCTTGCTTGTAGATGGTGTGAATAAACGCCTGTGCTTTGGCAAATGCCGTTTGCTCAGTGTAATCACTGCCGGTACCGGTACGTTCATGGATGTATCGAAAGGGGACAAGTTTGCCATTTTCTAAGGTAAATTCACTTTTAAGGTGACGCTCATCAGACAGCATTAATAAGCTAACATCGCTGTTAAACTCGTAAACATAATAGCCACTGTCGGAGGCTGGGAGTCGATAGTTGGCTTCACCTAATTCGATACTGCCATAATACACAGTATATTTAGCGGTGTGAGCCGTTAAAGGCGACATAATTGCCGCTTGTTGATCCACACTCAAGGGGATGACAGGATTGAGTTGTTCAACTTTTTCGGCAATCGCTAACGTTTCTGAGGCATTAAGTTGGGTTGTCGACTCTGCATCAGTGACTGCTGGTGTTGACTGGACAGCCGCCTGTGCATACGCCACAGGACTGAGACAGAACATCATAGTGAATAAGCGAGTTAATTGGTTGATCAATGTATCAATACCTCAACAGTGAATAAAGTTAATAACGTGAAATTAAAAAGGCAGTGTCATTACTAGCGTAGCAAGATCGGGTTTCCATTGATATTGAGACAACGAAATCTTACCCGCGTTCACTGTGATGCCTTCTAATTTCAGTATTTCTTGTTGTGTACGAAAAGGCTCAGTGTCTTTTGCAAATGAAATTTTACCTTGGCTGTTGATGACACGATGCCAGGGCAGTAATAGGTGTTCTGGTGCGAGTTTTAATGCTCTTGATACATATCGTGCTCGGCCAGGAAGCCCCGCTAAATCTGCTACTATCCCATAAGGTAACACAGAGCCAGATGGGATAAGATTAACAATAAACCATATTCGCTCCATGGGCGTCAGTTTTGTCATGCGCTTCCAATTGAGTTGTTATTCGATGTGTATTAGCGATAGATAATAGAAAAACGGCGCTGAATGTACAACCGCAATTTATAATAAGTTAACAGGTTACAGGGCAAGGATTGCTGAGTGAATGCTGTCGATTAAAGCGCTGTGATTTAAAGCACAAAGATTTAAAGCTCCTGTGATTTAAAACGCTGAAATGTAGTGTCTTTAAGTTAGGGTGCTTTTAGTTAAAGCACCTTAGTTAATGCGGCTTAAGTTAAAGCACGGTGAGATAAATACATAAGAAATGACTAAACGCGCCACCCAAGACAAACATGTGCCAAATGGCATGATTAAATGGAATACGTTTACCGACATAAAAGATGACCCCAAGACTGTAAAATAGCCCGCCAGCAAGTAATAAACCGATGCCAACATCACTCATTTGAGTTTTTAAATCGCCCATAACAGTCACACATAGCCAGCCCATGATTAAATATAACAACACACTAAAAACTTTAAAGCGGCCAATAAATAAGGTTTTAAAAATGATGCCACCCAGTGCAAGTGTCCAAATGGCAATGAGCACAGTAGTTGCTTGCGCACTTTGAAGACTTATTAGCATCATAGGAGTATAGGTGCCTGCGATTAACGTATAAATGGCGCAATGATCTGCCATTTTAAAACGTTTCCGCCAGACAACACTTTGGCTTGAGTGATATAAGGTTGAAGCTAAAAACAGCACGATGATGCTCATGCCATACACCACCACACCGCTCATCTGAACAAACGTGAGATCTGCCGATGCTTTTAATAGCATCAGCACTAAACCAATAATACCGGCTACTACGCCTAAAGCATGCGATATGGCATTTGCCCGTTCTTCTTTGTGGCAATAATCAGAAATAGAAGTGGGTGTTGCAGATTGATTTGTTGTTAATGTATCAGTTAAAGAATTCATAATATCCTGTTTGTAAACCTGGATGGATTTTCAGCAAAGCTAGTCTAGCAGTCTGGATCTTAAATAGCTATATTTAAGAGTACACGTGTAAGCTTAAATTTCAGGGTTTATTTTTTTATGATTTTATTCAAACAATTAAAATAGTTAGGTTAAATATTATTTATCAAAAAAGCCAACTGACACGATAAATATAGTGCACTGAAAACCGTTAATCACGTTATACTTATTCAATATTTCTTGGCCAATCAGTCACGATGTCTGACAGACACTTTTCCTCGCATCAGCGCCCAAATACAGAGCCCGGTAGTCGCGATATTGACCATCCAGAGATGCCATGCGCTAAAGGTGACACTATGAATACTGCAAAGCCTGAACAAGATTCAGAAAATGAACACATTGATTTTAATCTTGACGTTACGCCCTTTATTACACCTGAAAATGACGTTCAAGATGATACACAACTGCAACAGCACCAACAGCATGTTGCAGATGGTATCCAATTGCAGTTAACAGGGGCCATAGCAAGTAATACCAACAATAATCAGCCATTATTAGTTGATGATGAAATTGAGCAACACGGTAATCGTGTGCAAACAATATTCGCGCGATTAACGGGTAACAACAGTTGGGTTATTGTATTAATGGTGCATGGATTGGTGATTGCGCTAGCACTGATTTTCGGCAGGGCTGACATTAGTGGTTTAGCCGACATTCCACTTGAGCAAAAGGTCGAAAAACCCTTGCCACCTCTAAAAAGCTATTTAATTACTGAAACTGAATACAACAAGTTAGTTGAGCGTGCCCAGCAAGCTGAACACTTAAACACTGACCAGCAAGATATTGATGTACGAGATGAACCCACAAAAGAGCCAACAATAGGTGAGGTCAGTGATAAGCAATCTCAGTAACGATGATGTCAATTATTGTTACCGATAGAGATGATGCTAATCGATTAGCATCATCGCCTTTGGATGATTGTTTTAAAAAGATAACTTTAAAAACATTATTTTAAAAAGATAACTTTAAAAAGAGTGTTTCAAAAAGATTACTTTAAAAAATGCGCTCAATTAAATAACGCTGAACATCAATAACCCTTAAGACAACTTATTATATTTGAAGCGGTTTGCGACAAAAGACCAACATAACGCGCACAATAAACCACAAATAAGCCCGATAAGGTGTGACTCTGTCGCCACTCTGGCGCCGATTAACTCTGTCACGCTTTCTGTTGCGCCAAAGTATTGCTCGTATGCCACTTTAGCAATGACCCCAACCAACAACAAATATCCTGAGTTGTAGCCTTTGCGAATGTCCATCATTGCACCAAAGGCGAATAAGCCATGCAGCATACCACTTAGGCCAACATAGGCTTTTAAGCTTGGGTAAAACAAATATAGCCCTATACCTTCAAGTAAACATAAACACACAAATAACAGCACTAGCTTTTCTGGGTGTCGTTTGTAGTGCACTTCATGTAAGAAGACAATCACCCAAAAACCTGCCAAATTCATTAATAAATGCCACAAGTTGGTATGCAGCAAATTTCCGCTGAACAAACGCCACACTTCACCTTGCGCAATATCGTCATAACGATAGCTGAAATAGTTATCTACAGGGAAAAAGGTTGGGGTCGGGACGTCAGCCGCAAACAGCATGATACAGATGACGCTGATCACCACTAAAAAATGATAATGTCCAACTGAATGTGATTGTTTGGCCAAAATTACCTCTAAACATTATCTGACGGACGAGTGTAAGCATCGGAGCATCGATAATGAATTATAGTCATAGAATGCGAGAAAGGGACATTGGAAATAATCCCTTTAAAGCAGCAATTGTTTTACAAAATGTCGATAAATATGCGTTCAATAAGAGGTGTTATGCCATCTTACTATTTAGCGAAGCCATCACAGAGTCTTGGTTTTGCAAGTAATCATCGAGTCCACGTTGGCGTAATAAGCAAGCAGGGCAGTCGCCACATCCTGTACCAACAATACCGTTATAACAAGTTAAGGTTTGTTGTTGCACTAAGGCTAATTGTTGATATTTATCTGCCAATGCCCAAGTTTCTGCTTTATTGAGCCACATTAACGGCGTAATAATCTTAAGCGGTTTATCCATTCCCAGTGCCAGAGACTGCTGCATCGATTGGATAAATTCATTGCGGCAATCTGGGTAGCCAGAAAAGTCGGTTTCACACACGCCGGTAATAATGGCATTGCAGCCTAACTGGTAAGCATAAATTCCAGCTAAGGTTAAAAACAAAATATTACGGCCTGGCACAAAGGTGTTTGGTAAGCCGTTATTCATTAACTCGTGAGATACAGGAATCGCATCACGGGTTAATGCCGATATGGCTAACTCGTTTAACAAGGTCGTATCCATGACTTTATGGCTGGCTAATTTCAGCTCAACAGCTAACGCCTTAGCCACGTCGATTTCCTGGCGATGACGTTGACCATAATCAAATGTAATGCCGTGTACTTCATCATACTGTGACAATGCTTGAATAAGGCATGTGGTCGAATCCTGGCCGCCGCTAAAAACAACTAAAGCTTTGGTGGTGTTAGGTGTGGTGTTTGACATGAATATACTCTTAACGCTCTGAACAATCGCAGTGGTTTTTTTGCCATAACAATTCAGATAAAATCAAAATCATATTTTACCTAAGGTCGGCATAAGTGCAAAGCAAGCGGCGTAAATACTTGCAGCAGGCAGTAAAATCCTCTATAAATGCCGCCCTGTTGTCTGTCTGGTGGTATTGCTGGGCGTTAAAAGTAAGGTAAATCATGAAATATCCAGTTAACGAAGTATTTGAAACAATACAAGGTGAGGGTTCTTTTACAGGCGTCCCGGCACTGTTCGTTCGCTTACAGGGTTGTCCTGTTGGGTGTGCTTGGTGTGATACTAAGCAAACTTGGGATGTATTATCTGAAAACAAAGTCAGTGCAGACCAAGTGATTCAAGTGGATGGCACTATTGGCCGTTGGGCTGATCATACCGGTACCAGCTTAATTCAAGCTTTTAAAGACAAAGGTTTTACTGCAAAGCACATTGTATTGACCGGTGGCGAACCTTGTTTATACGATTTAACTGAAATGACTGACGATTTTATTGCCGCAGGCTTTCAAGTTCAAATAGAGACCAGTGGAACCTTTGAGGTTAAGTGCCATGATGATGTGTGGGTGACCGTGTCTCCTAAAATCAACATGAAAGGCGGTTATAAAGTGCTTGAGCAAGCATTAGTTCGCGCCAACGAAATTAAACACCCTGTGGCCACAGAAAAACATGTAGATGAATTAGATGCACTGCTTAATGGCATTGATTTAACCGACAAAACCATCTGCTTACAGCCCATTAGCCAAAAAGAACGCGCTACGGCATTAGCCATGAAAGTGTGTATTGCTCGTAATTGGCGCTTATCTATTCAGACCCACAAATATCTAAATATTGATTAAGCTCGTATCATCAATTGATACTGCTTGTAAATTGATAAATCAATGCCGCGGATAATCTGCGGCATTGTTGTATTTAACCTGAGCTGAGGTGACTTACGCTATTAAAGTAACAGCCCGCTGCCATCAAAATGTTGCAGCTTTTGTCGATAATGCTCAAAGCAGCCTATGTTGGCGTCAATCCATTGTGGGTTGTAATAGGTGTCTAAATAACGCTCTCCAGCATCACAAATCAAGGTCACAATAGAGCCTGTTTCCCCTGCCTGACGCATTTGAGTAGCTAATAATAATGCCCCATATAAGTTGGTCCCTGTCGACGCGCCGGTTTTGCGGCCAATCAATTGTTCTAGCCATAAAATAGTGGCAACAGATGCAGCGTCAGGTATTTGCAACATACTGTCGACAACGCCTGCAATAAACGAAGGCTCAACTCTTGGTCTGCCAATACCTTCTATTTTACTGTTTTTATCGCTGACAATACTGGCATCGCCACTGGTAAAGTAATCAAAAAACACCGAGTTTTCAGGATCGACAACACACAATTGTGTCGTTTGTTGTTGGTAACGTATATACCGGCCAATGGTGGCACTGGTGCCGCCAGTGCCGGGACTCATCACAATCCAACTGGGGATTGGATGTGGCTCTTTTTCCATTTGATTGAAAATAGAGTCGGCAATATTGTTATTACCTCGCCAGTCGGTAGCCCGTTCAGCATAAGTAAATTGATCTAGATAATGGCCACTCAGTTCACTGGCGAGCCGCTCTGACTCGGCATACATTTGGCTTCCATTATCAACAAAGTGGCACTGACCACCATAAAACTCAATTTGTTGTATTTTCTTTTTGGCAGTCGTTTTTGGCATCACCGCAATAAAAGGCAGACCTAATAAGCGGGCAAAATAGGCTTCTGATACAGCAGTGCTGCCTGATGATGACTCAATAATCGGCGTGCCTTGTTTAATCCAGCCATTACACAGCGCATATAAAAACAATGAACGGGCTAAACGATGCTTTAAACTGCCGGTTGGGTGAGTGCTCTCATCTTTTAAATAGATGTCTATGCCAGTTAATTGAGGTAAATCTAATTTGATTAAATGCGTATCAGCAGAACGTTGGTAATCTGCTTCAATTTTAGCGATGGCCTGATTGACCCAAGTAGTTGGCATACGGCAAGCTCTTTATTCCAAAAGGGAATAGATAATAACTAAAATAAAAAGTGAAAAGTAGGCTTTTTGCTAAATAGGATATATTCGAAAAGGTGAGGCGTGTAATTGCTCAAGATAAGTAATGGCAGTTAAGTAAGGAATACATTGAAAAGAGGTGTTAAGTAGAAATCGAACAACAGAAACTGAATAAGAACAAACTAAAGGCAGGATGTAAAATGGTGGAGGGAGAAGGATTCGAACCTTCGAAGGCTGAGCCGTCAGATTTACAGTCTGATCCCTTTGGCCACTCGGGAACCCCTCCACTGCGAAAGAAGATAATAAAGAAAAGATGGTGGAGGGAGAAGGATTCGAACCTTCGAAGGCTGAGCCGTCAGATTTACAGTCTGATCCCTTTGGCCACTCGGGAACCCCTCCACACGATTGCTTTATAACTTACTTTCTTTTTACACTTTAATGCTTTTTGCTTTAGTAATCGAAACCACTAAAACGGTACATCACACAACATCGCAAATGGTGGAGGGAGAAGGATTCGAACCTTCGAAGGCTGAGCCGTCAGATTTACAGTCTGATCCCTTTGGCCACTCGGGAACCCCTCCTCAATTGCGGCCGCCATAGTATTCACAAACCCTTTGTATGTAAAGCCTAAAAATGAAAAAAAACTTAAAGTTTTGATTTATTTGGTCGATAAAATTACATCGAGTAGAAGTAGTGATGTTTTTATATGCAAATTGAGTCAACATTAGTCAATGAGTTACAAATAGGCAGCAGATTAAACGTGGCGGTTGAGCATAATCGTCGCGGAGAGTTTGGCTTACTATTGGCTATGTTATCGGCAGATGCTCGCGATATGGCGCAATTTCAGTTAGACATCGATCTCAACGTAGAACAAAAATTACGCAAACAATTCTCGATCCCACCTGCACAACGATTTGTTGATGATGTGTCAAGTGATGTTCATGTTACCGATAATGCGCCACTTTTTCAGCAAGGCGCTCGTCAATTTCAATTACAACAAGCCTTAACGCCGGAAGCACTGGTTATTCGTGGCGCACAATCTGACGCAATGGTCGAAGTGCTCAGTAATTGTGATGAACTCACAAAACGCAAAGCAATCAATGTTTACCAGCAACAAGATATTATTGAAGACATGCATTTTATTGATCAGCTCGCCACCCAGCGAAAAATAAGCCAAACCATGGCCCTTCAGTACGCTTAATAAAGTGGCCATTAAAAATGTGCGTGGCAAACACGTCACTATCATTGATTAATATGCTATTTGTGAGCTTGGCAAATAAATTAAGCAGTTCTTTGCGTTAGGATATTAAACACTAACAAGGTGTTTTAGAGGTAACGACATGATCAAGCAAATTAAACAGCAACAAGCCAGTAATGTGAATGACAGTTGTGCCGATTGTGGCAGTTTCGTTGATATTGGAGCGGTGGTCGAGGCAGAAGACACGTTATTGCAGTTAAGCTTTAGTGGTGAAGATGCATTAACAAAAGCAAATGCACTTGAACAAATCGCTTTGCAACGTTTTCCAGAGACCAAAGCTGAAATTAAGCCGTTGGCCGACCAGTATGAATTAACATTGAACTTTGCTTTTAGTGTAGAAAAAATGATTTTTCAACTCGAAAATTCATTGTAGAAGATGAGTAAAATACAAATAGTTAAATAATGCGTGACGTGTTTAGCCTTTACTATAGATTATTATTAAATCAATAGCTTAGTTGCTTTATGATACGTCACGTTTATCGTAGTTAGTGCCGACGAAATGATTGCTGTTAGCGGGTTAAAAGTGTAATCTTGCGGCATTAACAAAAGGTATAGTAGCAAACGCTTTTTTACTGCTATTTTGTACCTTATAAAGCGGATATCGCTCCCAAGTTGTACTCTGATTAATGACTGGCGCTTCATAGCGTAACAATAAAATCATTTTTAAATGATATACACCAGCAGATTTGAGTAATGTAGCCAAGTTTCGGGATGTAAATGAATCGAAAAGAACAACAGCACTTATTGGAGTTAATTGTAAATTCCAGTGCTAAACAACAAGGTAATTTTTCAGAAACCTCTGAGATGGTTTGCCAACTCTTAAGAGAGGAGTTTGACGCATCCTTTGTATCTGTGTGGTTGCTAACCAATAGCATTGATGACTCTCATACCATTGACGCCACAAACTCGGACGGTTGTTTTATTTGTTCGCACAATTTAGTGGCCAGCAACATTGCTGATACCTTAAATCATAATGCGTCACTGCGCCAAACCTCGATAATTGAACCGCAATTTTTTACCGAGCTTCGTTTACACCGCTATATATTATCGAGTGACTCTCATCAAAAAAACCTCATTCAGCAGTTTGCAAACTATTATCAACACCACAACATTAGCACTAGCATTGATATTGCCATTCGCATTAATGGCCACATTGAAGGTGTATTATCCATTGAGCACTGCCAGTCTCATAAATGGCTAAAAGCTGATATTCAATTTGCCGTGCAATGTGCAGATCAATTAGCGCTCACGTTAGCGACGCGCTACACCTATGACAGTAACGAACAAATTTATTTACTGCGAAATGCGACAGAGCAGTCAGAACATGTGGTCATGCTGGTTAATACCGACAGTAAAATTGTTGAATACGTTAACGGTGCGCATGAAAAAATGACGGGCCTTGCCAGAGAGACGATTGAACACCAAAGTGCATTGCATCTTGATATTTTCCGCACTACTCCTGAACTGTTAGATGTCATTATAAAAAAACTTCATAATAAAGAGGTTGTTAAAGGTAATATAAAGCTCAATCGTACTGATGGGAGCGAGTATTGGCTCAATTATCACATTACGCCTTTTGTGACCGAACTGGGTAAACATTATGCGCTGGTTTCAAGTTATGACAATTCAAGTGAATACCTGCATAAAGCGGAATTAGAACACCTTGCCTGGCATTGCAGTTTGACCGGATTGCATAATCGTAGCTATTTTACACAGCAACTTGATCGCGCAATAGATGGCACTCTTATTCTTATCGATTTAATGGGCTTTAAGCGTTTTAATGATACTCATGGCCATGAACAAGGCGATGCATTATTGATTGAAGTTGCCCGTCGGTTAAAGCATTTTTCATTATCAGCAAATGCCATTGATGTTGCCCGAGTTGGCAGCGATGAATACGCTATTTTATTACCTACCCATTCTGGCAATGCAGGCGATTCGATTGCCGAGCAAGAGCAAATGGTGAAACGATTGTATTTAAGTTTAGTTGCTCCAGCAGTGATTTCACGTGAGAAAGTCAGCCCTAAACCGGCTATTGCGGTTGTTGATATCAAGTCTGTGGCCGGCATGTTTTCACCGTTATCTTGTGCCGATATTACCTTGCAATATGCAAAGAGTAAGTTGGAAATGCACTATCAGTTTTTTAATGCTGATTTGTTAGATGAATTTACCAGTAATGCTGAAATAGAGCGGGATTTACAGCACGCGATTAAAGGTCGTGAGTTTGAGCTCTATTACCAACCATTAATGGATTTACAAACCAATCAATATATTGGTGCAGAAGCGCTAATTCGTTGGCATCACCCTAAAAAAGGCGTGCTGTACCCAGGCGCGTTCATCGATATTGCCGAGCAAAGCGGAATGATAAATCCTATCGGTGAGTGGGTATTAGAAACGGCCTGTAAACAGCTTAACTTATGGCAACATAAAAACGTCGATATTGCGATGCACGTTAACGTAGCTGCAAGACAATTTTTTAGCGGTAATTTGTACGAGCAAGTGTGGCGACTAGTGACGCGCTATCGCATCAAACCCAAAACATTAATTTTAGAAATCACTGAAACTGAGTTAATGGGTGATGTTCGTTATGCAATTAACTTATGCCATGAACTAGCGGAATTAGGTGTAGGCTTGGCGATTGATGATTTTGGTACGGGTTACAGTTCCATGAAGTATTTGAAACAGTTCCCTATATCGAAACTTAAAATTGATCGCTCATTTATTATGGATATTTCATCGAGCCGAGAAAGCCGTGAAATTGTCAGTGCGATTATTGCAATGGCGAAAGCATTGAATATCTCATTGACTGCCGAAGGCGTTGAAACAAAAGAGCAAGAAGAGTTTTTATCCCTAAGTGGCTGTCATCATGCCCAGGGATACTTGTACAGCCCAGCGATAAGGGTGAACGAGTTTGCGGAGTTTATCGATAAACACAGCACTTGGGTGCCTGTATAATATTAATGAGTTAGCTTAGCGCAACACTGTTTAAATTTACGGCCACTGTGGCAAATACAGGGCTCATTTCTTTCAGGGGCGCGCGTAGTCATTTGTTTTCCTTCTGTGTAAAGCCATTGCCCCTCACATAACACAAACGATGAGTTTTCGTAAATGGCATCGATGTGCTTATCTTCTATATACCATGCTTTAAATGTCACTTCTCCAATACGGTCTAGCTGTTTTGTTGCCAGTACTTGTAATCCTAACCAGTGAGTATTGCTTTGGGCTAACTGATCTACCGTTAACCCTTGGCGATAATCTGGGTGATGTGTCGAGATTAAATAATCAAACTGACCGACAACAAAAGCACAATAACGTGAACGCATAAGTTGTTGTGGTGACTGAGCCACTTTTTCAGCCGAATGTAAGGGTAAACAACATTGCTGATAATAGGTTTGGCTGCCGCAAGGGCATAAATCTGTTGCGGTGATATTGATTGCCATTATGGTGTTGTACTCGGCTCTGTAGGAGTAGAGGTGATAAATTGACGGCCATAATACAAATTAGGCACAGGCTTCGCATCATAATAAAGTTTTGCAGTAGCATGGGTATTTGAGTCAACACTGATCAACCATTTCCCGCTACTGTCTTTCGCTGAAACCGTAACAAATTTACCCGCAAATTCACTCACTGGTTCACCCGAGTCAGCACCAGGATGAAAGCGCACTAAATAATAACCTATGTCGGTTGCGCTATTTTTGTCACTGTGGCGTACAAGTACCCTGAAGTCGACTTCTAATGAAGCTTGTTTGCGCTTTATTTTATCAAAAAATCGCGTGTACAAATTGAGGATATTTTGTTTACCCAGAATAATCCCTTTGTCTTGGGTTTCAGAAACGTAGGCTGCATCTTCAGTATAAATTTTCTCTATGCTGTTGAGGTCTAAATGTTCAAATGCATGCACTAATTGGCTAAAGTTAGCATTGAGTGCTTTGTGAGGAATAGGCTCTGCTGCAGCCGCGTTAAGCGTTGAAATACACAAACACATTGTAAGGATAAAATAAGCTAAGACTGATGTGTTAAAACGTAACAATATTTTTTTCAATGCATATTCTCTTTTTGATATTCTTTTTTAAGAGGAAACGAAACCCATCACGCGATACCGTAAGCACAACTATAAATTATTCAATGATTTTGCCAAAGCGCATAATCTTTACAAAGTATGTAGGAGGTTAACCATGTCTTTTAATGATGATGATTTATTTTTACAAGAAATGGCCGACGTTACCCCCTTAAAACCTGAGCGCCAAAGCATTGCGGCGCAAACATGGCTTAATCCATTAAGTGTAACAGATGCTCAACTTGCAAAGCGAGCGGCTGCACAACAACATGAATTGTTACAGTTATTACCGACCGATCCACATTTAATACAGCCACTGCAACCAGATGACATGGTCAGTTATAAAATTGACGGCATTCAAGACGAAGTGTTTAAACAATTAAGGTTGGGAAAATATCCGATTAAAACAGTGTTAGATCTTCATGAATATCGGCTAAACCAAGCGCGCGACAGTATGATTAATTGTTTGTTGAGTGCCTATGAGCGTGGTGAGCGCAATGTGTTGATCATTCATGGTAAGGGGTATAAAACTAGACCCTATCCGGCGTTAATGAAATCAGCGGTGTGTCACTGGTTACAGCAAATAGAACCCGTTACCGCTTATCATTCAGCGACACGTAATCAAGGTGGGGTAGGTGCGGTATTTGTGATGCTAAAAAAATCACAGCAAAAGAAGATTGAAAATAGCGAGTTAAACCGAAAAGGTAGCGGCTTTAGATAAAAAAGTGGCGCTTTTCAGCGCCACTTTGTTGATTTATCTCAGCATCACACTCAAGTATGGGCCGAGTGATTAATCAAGGTTTATCTGAGTATTACCAGCCACATTGACGGTTAGCTTCCGAGTTTTGCTCATCAAGCCACACTTGTAATGGCGCAAAGTAATCTAATACTGCTTTTGCGTCCATTTGCTTCGTGCCGGTGACAACATTAAGGGCTTCAGGCCAGGGTTGGCTTGCACCCATTTCAAGCATCTCATTCAATTTAGCTCCGGCCGCTTCGTTACCATAAATACTGCAACGATGAACGGGACCCGTATCGCCCGCAATATCACACAAAGCTTTGTGGAATTGGAACTGCAATACGTGGGCTAAAAAGTAACGCGTGTACGGTACGTTGCCCGGTACATGATATTTAGCACCTGGATCAAAATCGGCTTCACTGCGTGCAATAGGGGCTTTAACGCCCTGGTATTTTTCACGTAAATCCCACCAGGCCTGGTTGTACTGTTCGGGTTTAATCGTGCCATTAAATACCTGCCAACGCCATTGATCAATCATCAAGCCAAATGGCATAAATGCAATTTTATCTAAGGCTTGTTTTAATAGTAAGCCAATGTCTTTTGAGGCATCTGGCACTGTGTCTAATAAGCCAATTTTTTGTAAATACTTAGGGGTAATCGACAACGCAATCGTATCGCCAATGGCTTCGTGAAAACCATCGTTAGCAGAGTTTTTAAAGATAAACGGCTGGTTTTTATAAGCACGTTGATAAAAATTATGACCTAACTCATGGTGGATTACGGTAAAGTCTTCGGCATTTTTCTGAATGCACATTTTGATGCGAATGTCGTCCAGATTGTCCAAATCCCAGGCCGATGCATGGCACACTACGTCACGATCTTGTGGTTGGACAAACATCGAGCGAGTCCAGAAGCTGTCTGGCAAAGCACCAAACCCTAAAGAGGTAAAGAAGCCTTCAGCTTGCTTAACCATTTTGATTTCGTCATAACCATTCTTGGCCAATAGCTCTGTCACGTTATAACCTGGGTCAGCATCTTCTGGTGCCACACTGTTATAAATGGTGCCCCATTGTTGTGCCCACATATTACCGAGTAAATGTGCTGGAATAGGGCCGGTTTTAGGGGCAACTTCATCACCGTATTGTTCGTTTAACTCACCACGAACATAACAGTGCAACGAATCATATAATGGTTTTATTTGGGTCCATAAGCGGTCTAACTCGGCTGAAAAAGCATCGGGCTCCATGTCGTACTGGCTGCGCCACAATTCAGATAAATCCGCATAGCCAAGATCTTTTGCGCCTTCATTGGCGAGTTCGACTTCACGCTCAAATAACGGGCGCATTGGCTTCGCGATCTCGCGCCAGCCTTGCCACGCTTCAAGAAGCACGGCAGGGTCTTTGGACTCAGCCATAAGATTAGACAGCTCAGGCTGAGTTAAGCAGCGACCATCAGCAAAGCAATATTTACCTTTGCCATACATGCCATTAAGTTCAGACACAATACTGGCCAGCTCAGCGTTTTTGGCCGGATCTAATGGCGCGGGTAGCACTAGGCTACTGCGCAGGCTATTCAGTTTTCTGGCATTCACCGCATCGAGTTCAACATGCGCATACTTGGCTGCTTCAGTGGCATAACGTACCGACGTTGAGGTGACTTTTTCACCCATGGCGGCAGACAATGCTGCGGTATCATCGGTAATAAAGTTGGAGTAAATCCATTCAGCACGATTGGCTTCAACATTTAGGCTTGCTAAGTCGGCTTCGGCTTGATTAATAAATTCAATCGCAGCAGCACTATCAATTTGTTCTACTTTAGCTGCCGGTGCGTTAACAGTTGCTTGAGTGTCATTACAGGCACTAAGGCCTAACGCGAGTGACACAATAAGTGCAATTTGAGACGGTTGTTTTAAAGGGAAGTTCATTTTATTGGCATCCTTGTTTTTCTTATCGACGCCAGTGTACCGAAAAACAGCAAACTTTGCATGAAAGTTAATAATCTGGTGCAGTTGTTAAGTTTTTTGTTGTCCGGTTTTATCTATAAAGCAAATAATTTCAATTGACATCTGTGCGCTCAATGATTAATTTAAACGGGTGTTTAAATTAAATTGGGTCATGGAATGGCAAGCCGTACTGATACAAAAACAAGAATACTTGATGCAGCTGAAAAGTTGTTTGCTGAGAGGGGTTTTTCTGAAACTTCGTTACGACTGATCACCAGTAAAGCCGAAGTCAATTTGGCGTCGGTCAATTACCATTTTGGTTCTAAAAAAGAATTAATCCGTGCAGTATTAGCACGCTACCTTGACGTGTTTATGCCAAGTGCAGCCATTGAGATAAATCGTTTACATCATGCGCCTGAACACGCTTCACTAAACGAGATTTTTTCTGCTTTAATTAAACCGTTACTAGAATTAAATAAAGTGCGTAATGGCGGAACAATTATTTTTCTGCAGTTGCTCGGTCGTGGCTACATAGAAAGCCAAGGTCATTTACGCTGGTTTATCACCACACATTATGGTGAGCACTTAGCTACATTTGTTAAAGCTGTTGCGGCAAGTGCGCCGCACATTCCGCCAGCAGAAATGTTTTGGCGTTTACATTTTACCTTGGGAACCATTGTGTTCACCATGGCATCAGCAGATGCATTAAATGAAATTGCCGCAGCCGATTATGGTGAGCATAACAACACTGAAGCAATTATTCGTAAAGTCATTCCCTACATGGCAGCCGGTGTGGCTGTCCCTGTGTTAACAAACTAAGAAGGTATAAAATGAGTATCGTCATATTGCTACTTATCGCGATCATTGTCCTCTTTGGCGTACGTAATATCCGCATGCAGTTTATTACGCGTCCGGTATTTTCGTTCTTCAAAAAAGTGTTGCCACCTTTGTCGAGCACCGAGAAAGAAGCAATGGAAGCGGGCGACGTGTGGTGGGAAGGTGAATTATTCCGCGGTAAGCCGAACTGGAATATGTTACACAGTTACGGTAAGCCAACATTAACGGCAGAGGAACAAGATTTTATCGATAATCAAGTTCAAACCGCCCTCACCATGATTGACGATTTCGATATCGTTCATAATCGTAAAGATTTGCCACCAGAATTGTGGCAATACTTTAAAGACGAAGGCTTCTTTGCGTTAATCATCCCGAAAAAATACGGCGGGCGCGAGTTTTCTGCTTATGCTAACTCAACGATTGTGGCCAAAATTGCTACACGCAGTGTGAGTGCCGCAGTAACGGTAATGGTACCTAACTCGTTAGGCCCTGGTGAGTTATTGACGCATTATGGTACTCAAGAGCAAAAAGATCATTGGTTACCGTCTCTTGCTGTCGGTAAAGATATTCCTTGTTTTGCGTTAACCGGTCCAGAAGCGGGCAGTGATGCTGGCGCAATCCCTGATGTGGGTATTGTGTGTCGTCGTGAATTTGAAGGCGAAGAAACGTTAGGTTTAAGCCTTACGTGGAACAAGCGTTACATTACCCTTGCACCCGTTGCAACAGTATTAGGTTTAGCGTTCCAAATGCGTGACCCTGATGGTTTATTGGGCGATGTTAAAAACTTAGGTATTACCTGTGCCTTGATCCCAACCGATCATAAAGGCGTAGAAATTGGCCGTCGTCATAATCCATTAATGATGGCATTTATGAACGGCACCACGAGCGGCGAAGATGTCTTTATCCCGTTAGATTGGATTATTGGTGGCCCTCAATATGCTGGTAAAGGCTGGCGTATGCTGGTTGAATGTTTGTCTGCTGGGCGCGGTATTTCATTACCTGCACTTGCAACAGCATCTGGCCACGTGGCCACTAAAACGACCACAGCTTACAGTTATGTTCGTCAACAGTTTGGTATGCCAATTGGTAATTTTGAAGGCGTACAAGAAGCGATGGCACGTATTATTGCCAATACCTATCAACTTGAAGCAGCACGTCGTTTAACGACCCAAGGTATCGACTTAAAAGTAAAACCGTCAGTCGTCACCGCTATTGCAAAGTATCACATGACTGAACTGGGTCGTGATGTGCTTGAAGATGCAATGGACATTCAATCTGGTAAAGGCATTCAATTAGGCCCTAAAAACTATTTAGGCCATGCATTTATGGCTAATCCAATCTCAATTACCGTTGAAGGTGCAAATATTCTAACGCGTTCATTGATGATTTTTGGTCAAGGTGCAACCCGTTGTCATCCGTATGTGTTGGCTGAAATGGAAGCCGCGGGCATGGAAGATGAAACATCGGCACTAGATCGTTTCGATTCATTACTACTTGGCCACATGGGTTATGCCATCGGTAACGCATTACGCTCTTTGGGTAGCGCGTTAACCGGCAGTCGTTTTGCCAGTGCGCCAGTAAGCGGACCCACTCAGCAATATTACCGCGACATGACACGTATTTCGTCATCACTTGCGATTATGACTGACTTATCAATGTTGATCATGGGCGGCGACCTTAAGCGTAAAGAAATGATTTCTGCACGTATGGGCGACGTATTGAGTCAACTATATTTAGCCTCAGCCACGTTGAAGTTATTTGAAGACAATGGCCGTCAACAAGATGATTTGCCTGCTGTGCATTACGCTATGACTGAGCGTTTACACTTAGCGGCTAAAGCACTTGACGATGCGATACGTAATTTCCCAAGTAAAATTGCTGCGGTACTATTACGAGTGTTGATTTTCCCACTGGGTAATCACTTTAACGCACCAAGCGACAAAGTTGCGGTTGAGGTGTGTAAAGGCATGCTTAAGCCAGGACCTGCACGTGACCGTATTACCTTCCTGTGTGGTGAGTTCGACGGTGACACCAGCGGTATTGCTGAAGTGGAAAATGCATTCCTAGCCAAATATGCAGCGAAAGATTTGTACAAGAAGCTTAAAAAAGCACAACGCAGTGGTCACTTAAAGCCTAAGTTACCGATGCTTGAGCTGTTTGATGTGGCGCTTGATAAAGACATCATTACAGAAGCTGAACACAAACAACTTGTAGAAGCCGATGTACTGCGTTTAGCCGCAATCAATGTTAATGATTTCGACAAGTTATAATTGCTTTGAGATATAACATGATTTAACACTAAAGCCCTGACTCAGTCGGGGCTTTTTTATACCTTGAGTTTAGGTAGGATATCAATCACGGCATCTCATCACGATGAGTGAGTCGAGTGCGATATCTTATACCAATTCCACTCATTATCTGGTCATTCAGCGGGAGTTCTGTGTCTTCTAGGCAAGTAATAGGATTGAAGGCATAGTTGCTCTCGGCAACTGCTACTTCGTTACTCTACCTCCTGCATCCATGCAGTAGTAACTCAAAATGCTATTAAGCAGCATAGAAGGCACAGAAACCCGCCTTGCAGGAGACACTCAGACCGTTCATTTCTTTGTTGCATTGTCTTAGAAGGGAATACCATTATTTCAACAATGCGTCTTAAACTAAACAATCTGAGTGACTCTGATTAGCCACATAATTAATGGAAATGGTATTACTTTAGTGGTCACTTATTAATGCGGATGGGTATTCATTCTGGCAATAAAAAAGCCAACCACGAGGTTGGCTTTAACATTATTGACTCAGCAGGTGGTTTAGCTGGCTGCGAGGGTCATATTGAGCGAGTTATGCAACAATCAACACTTTACAAGTGTTAGTGCCACCGATGGTTTCCATCGCATCGCCTTTGGTCATCAGTACCATGTCACCACTTGATAAGTAACCAGCCTTAACCATGCAGTTCAATGCTTCTTTCGCTAATTCGTCAGCAGGGAAAGCCGTTGAGTCAAACTCAATTGGCTGAACACCACGATACATCGCCATGCTGGCTAATGTTTTCTGATGACGTGATAAAGCAAAAATCGGTAAGCCAGAACTGATACGTGACATTAATTTTGCCGTTGCGCCAGATTCTGTTAACGAAATAATCGCTTTCACGCCAGCTAGGTGGTTAGCGGCATACATAGTTGATAATGCGATTGTTTCTTCAACTGATGAGAAGCTTTGATCCATACGGTGCTTAGACACTTTCACGCTTGGGTGTGATTCTGCACCTAAACAAACGTTAGCCATTGCCATTACGGTTTCTTCTGGGAAGTCACCAGCAGCAGTTTCAGCTGATAGCATAACAGCGTCAGTACCATCTAATACCGCGTTAGCCACGTCCATCACTTCTGCACGGGTTGGCATTGGGCTAGTGATCATTGATTCCATCATCTGCGTTGCAGTAATAACGGCTTTGTTTAACTGGCGCGAACGTTGAATTAAACGCTTTTGCACTGCAACTAACGCAGCATCGCCAATTTCAACACCCAAATCACCACGGGCAACCATCACCACGTCAGATGCTCTGATCACATCATCCATCGCTTCATCAGTTTCTACGGCTTCAGCACGTTCAACTTTAGCAACGATTAATGCATAACTGCCTGCTTCTACAGCAAGTTTACGTGCAAGGTCTAAATCAGCACCAGTACGTGGGAACGATACAGCTAAGTAGTCAACATCAATCATCGCAGCCGTTTTAATGTCTGCCATGTCTTTTTCAGTCAACGCAGGAGCAGTTAAGCCGCCGCCTTTTTTGTTGATGCCTTTGTTATTAGACAAAGGACCTGCAACGGTCACAGTGGTAAAGACTTTACGGCCTTCTACACTGTCAACACGTAATTGCACGCGGCCATCATCAAGCATCAAGATATCACCAATCACAACATCATCTGGAAGTTGCTTATAATCAATACCCACTTGTTTATCGTCGCCTTCACCTTTGCCTAAATCAGCATCAAGGATAAATTTATCGCCCAAGTTAAGTTTAATTTTTTGGTTGTCTTTAAACGTAGATATGCGGATTTTTGGGCCCTGTAGATCACCAAGAATAGCAACATGTTTGCCTAATTCTTTAGCGATTCTACGTGTATCTGTAGCACGTTTTAAATGATCTTCTGGTGAACCGTGTGAGAAGTTAAGTCTAACCACGTTAGCACCGGCTGCGATAATTTTACGTAAATTGTCATCGCGGTCAGTTGCGGGTCCAAGTGTAGTAACGATTTTTGTTCTGCGGAACATGAGATACTCCGTTAATGATAAGTAAGATTTTGAGTTAAATAGAATTCGGTTATTTAAAGTACACAAGCTATCTTAGTACTTAAATGATGTAACTATATTAACAGACATTCTTAATTAATGTAGTAAAGTTACAAACAAAAAAACGACTTTTACGGTGTACTTTATGTGACATATAAGTGATTTTTACAATAAAAAAGGCCAATCGGGATCACCCGTTTGGCCTTTAGTGTCTTTTAAGTACTGATGTTAGATTACAAACTCGGGATCAAAACTTAATTTATTGTGTAATTATTTAACAGTTCGGGTAACAAATCGCCGTTAAATGGTGAGATCTTTATTCACGCGAGACTCTTTTAAGACTTCTTTAACCCGTTTTAGGTTTTCACGGAATCTTGGTCCACGGCGCAAGGTAAAGCCAGTAGCCAGTACATCGATTGTCACTAACTGTGCTAAACGAGACGCCATTGGTAAGTACATGTCGGTGTCTTCTGGTACTTCCATGGTGACAGGCAACGTACACTCTAATGATAATGGCGAGTTACGGGCGGTAATACCAATCACCGCGGCGCCATTTTCACGAGCAATGCGCGCTATTTCGATTAATGATTTGGTGCGTCCAGTGTGAGATATCAACACGACTACATCGCCTTCATTACAGTTAATACAGCTCATACGTTGCATTAACACATCATCGAAACAAATTACTGGTACATTAAAACGGAAGAACTTGTTTTGGGCATCGTGGGCAACAGAAGAGGAAGCACCAAGGCCAAAAAACGAAATAGTCTTGGCTTGCGTCAATACATCAACGGCTTTATTGATGGCCGCTGTATCAAGACTTTGACGTGCGGTATCGAGCGATGCCATTGAAGATTCGAAGATTTTTGTTGTATAAGAGTCTGTAGAGTCGTCTTCTTCAACATGTCGACTAACATAAGGTGTGCCGTTAGCAAGACTTTGTGCCAAATGTAACTTAAAATCAGGGAAGCCTTTAGTATCTAGGCGACGGCAAAAGCGGTTAACGGTAGGCTCACTCACATCAGCCATTTTGGCTAACGTTGCGATACTAGAATGTATAGCTGTTTGCGGTGAGGCTAATATGACTTCGGCAACTTTACGTTCCGATTTACTAAATTGGGTAAGGCTTTTTTGAACCTTTTCTAGGGTATTCATAAGCAAGCATCCGCTAAAAAGTAGCTAAGTAGTAGGTTATGTAGTTTTATACCATAACTTACAGGAATTTCGTGATTTAAGTTATTTTTTTACCTTTTACACGATCCTGTTGTTATTTTTCAAGACACAGATCACGGTTAAACGGTTTCTAAGCCTTGTTATAAGTGGAAAATAATACCAGATAATGGGTAAAGATGACTAGGTTAACCACAATGCAATATTTGTAAATTAAAGATGCAATATTCAAATTCTGTTGTTATATTACAACAAAAGTGTGTTTTTATTCATCGACCGAATTCGAACATGGCGCACACACATAATTAGGAGAGCTTTCAGCAATGGGCAAATCAATTGGAGCCAAGGCTTGTGACTTCGTACTTTTCGGTACAAAAGGCGATTTAGCTAGGCGTAAATTATTACCTTCTTTATATCAGCTAGATAAAGCAGAGTTACTCGATAAAGAAACCAAGGTCATTGGTGTTGCAAAAGATGCATTCACCCACGAAGAATTCATCGCCCTTGTAACAAAAGCACTAAATACTTTTGTTAAAGATGAAATCTGTCCAACCACGCTAGAACGCTTCCTCAGTCGTTGTCATTACATCGGCACCAATTTTACCGAGCCTGAAGGTTACAAAGCTTTCCACGATTTACTTGAGCCAAGTAAGCGTGTCATGGTGAACTATTTCGCAACGCCTCCTTCAATTTTTGGTGCTATCTGTCGTTGTTTAAATGAGCAAGATTTAATTAAGTCAGACACCCGCGTTGTATTAGAAAAACCCATCGGAACCGATTTAGAATCATCGCATGTGATTAATGATCAAGTCGCCGAATTTTTTAACGAAAATCAGGTTTACCGTATTGACCATTACTTAGGTAAAGAAACCGTACAAAACTTGATTGCACTGCGTTTTGCTAACTCGTTGTTTGCATCGAAGTGGGACAACCGGACAATCGATCATGTCCAAATTACGGTTGCTGAAGAAGTGGGTATTGAAGGCCGTTGGGGTTACTTTGATGGCGCTGGCCAGATGCGCGACATGATCCAAAACCATTTACTACAAGTGTTAACCCTTGTTGCAATGGACCCACCAGTCAATTTAGACGCTGACAGCATTCGTGATGAAAAAGTAAAAGTGCTTAAGTCATTGCGCCCAATTAACCAAGACAACGTGTACGAGAATACCGTGCGTGGTCAATACAGTGCCGGCTTCTTAAAAGGCTCGCCTGTTCCTGGTTATTTGGAAGAAGAAGACGCCAACACCAATTCAAACACCGAAACCTTTGTGGCATTACGTGTTGATATTGATAACTGGCGTTGGGCTGGGGTGCCGTTCTATTTACGCAGTGGCAAGCGTATGCCGTTCAAGAGCAGCGAAATTGTGGTGTACTTTAAAAATCCACCGCACAACCTGTACCGTGCAAGCTATCGTAACCTGCCACCTAACAAGTTAACCATCCGTTTACAGCCTCATGAAGGTGTTGAAATTCAGATGATGAACAAGGTGCCTGGTCTTGAGCAAAAGCAGCGTTTGCAAACGACCAAGTTGGACTTAAGCTTTACTGATACCTTTAAAAACGAACGTATTGCCGATGCTTATGAGCGTTTATTACTTGAAGCCATGTTAGGTAATCAAGCCTTGTTCGTTCGTCGCGACGAAGTAGAGCAGGCATGGAAGTGGGTTGACGGAATCATTCAGTCTTGGGAACAAAGTGGTGAAAAACCAAAACCGTATCCAGCTGGTACTTGGGGCCCTGTGGCGTCTGTGGCACTTATCACTAAAGACGGCCGTTCTTGGGACGAGTAGGGAGCAGATATGATTAAAGAAACTGTATTTAAATCGTTTGATACACCCGCGGACTTAGAAGCTAAATTAGCCGACAAAATTGCACTGCAATTGCAAGATGCGGTTGATACTCGTGGCAAAGCCAGTTTAGTGGTATCAGGTGGTTCAACGCCGTTAAAATTATTTGAGTTATTAAGCCATAAGTTAGTCGACTGGAGTGATGTGTACATCACGCTAGCCGATGAGCGCTGGGTTAATGCCGATGAAAAAGATTCTAACGAAAGACTGGTTCGTGCACATTTGTTACAAAATCGTGCCGCCAGTGCCAAGTTCCGCGGTCTTAAAAATATGTTTGCCAGCCCAGAAGCGGGTTGTGACATGACCAGCGAATCATTGGCTAACTTTCCTCGTCCATTTGACGTGGTCGTGCTGGGCATGGGTACCGATGGACATACCTGTTCATGGTTTCCGTGTAGCGCTGAATTAGATAACGCCCTGACCACCAAGGCGTTATGTGCAGCGGTCAATCCAACTACAGCACCACATGCGCGAATTACGTTATCTAAAGATGCCATTTTAAATAGCCGTCAGATTTATTTGCATCTTGTTGGAGAGTCAAAATTAACTGTATATCATCAAGCACTTGAAAACGATGATGTTACCCAAATGCCCATTAGAGCCGTATTAGCGCAGCGTAAAACGCCCGTTGATGTGTTCTATAGCGCGTAAGGAGTTTTACCATGCATTCAGTAGTACAAACTGTTACCGATAGAATTATTGCTCGCAGCCAACAGTCGCGTTCAAGCTATTTATCTGCCCTAAACGATGCCAAAGCTCAAG
The DNA here is from genome assembly GCF_059758055.1 of Shewanella sp. MF05956. NCBI lineage: Bacteria > Pseudomonadati > Pseudomonadota > Gammaproteobacteria > Alteromonadales > Shewanellaceae > Shewanella > Shewanella sp. MF05956. The sequence goes on from NZ_JCAYNV010000005.1 coordinate 59,896, forward strand.
GCGTTCACCGTAGTGCATTAAGCTGTGGCAACTTAGCCCACGGTTTTGCTGCCTGTCAGCCAGTAGAGAAAGACTCTTTACGCCAACTGACCAAAGCCAACATTGGTATTGTGACTGCATTTAACGACATGTTATCTGCCCACCAACCGTATGAAACCTATCCGAACATGCTTAAGCAAGCGTGTATGGATGTCGGCAGTGTTGCGCAAGTCGCTGCAGGCGTACCTGCCATGTGTGACGGTGTGACTCAAGGTCAACCCGGTATGGAGCTGAGTTTACTGAGCCGCGAAGTCATTGCTATGTCGACCGCAGTAGGGTTATCGCACAACATGTTTGACGGTGCCTTACTACTGGGTATTTGCGACAAAATCGTTCCAGGTCTTTTGATTGGTGCATTGAGTTTTGGTCATTTACCGATGTTATTTGTGCCAGCAGGCCCAATGAAGTCAGGTATCCCAAACAAAGAAAAAGCCCGTATTCGTCAGCAATTTGCCCAGGGGCAGGTTGACCGCGCCGCATTGCTTGAAGCGGAATCTAAGTCTTACCACAGTGCGGGTACTTGTACTTTCTACGGCACCGCTAACTCTAACCAATTAATGTTAGAAGTCATGGGCTTACAGTTACCTGGTTCATCGTTTGTAAACCCTGATGACCCATTACGTGATGAGCTAAGCAAAATGGCGGCTAAGCAAGTGTGCCGTTTAACCTCATTGGGCACGCAATACACCCCAATTGGTGAAGTGGTTAGCGAAAAGTCAGTGGTTAACGGCATCGTTGCATTACTGGCAACGGGTGGTTCAACTAACTTAACCATGCACATTGTGGCGATTGCCCGTGCTGCTGGCATTATTGTTAACTGGGATGACTTCTCAGAATTGTCGGCTGCTGTACCGCTTATTGCCCGCGTTTATCCAAATGGTCATGCTGATATTAACCACTTCCATGCTGCTGGCGGTATGGCTTTCTTGGTTAAAGAGTTACTTGATGGCGGCTTAATTCATGAAGACGTTAACACTGTTGCCGGTTACGGTTTACGCCGTTACACCCAAGAGCCTCGTTTAATCGATGGTGAATTAAAGTGGGTTGATGGTGTCACTGAATCGTTAGACAAAGAAGTACTAACGCATCTTGATACGCCTTTCCAAAGCAACGGCGGCTTAACCTTACTAAAAGGTAACTTAGGCCGTGCTGTGATTAAGGTTTCTGCAGTCCCAGCAGGTAATCGAATTATCGAAGCTCCTGCGGTTGTGATTAACGATCAAAATGAAATTGACGAATTATTTAAGTCTGGCTCGTTAGACCGTGATTGCGTTGTTGTTGTGAAAGGCCAGGGCCCTAAAGCTAATGGTATGCCTGAACTGCACAAACTCACGCCATTCTTGGGTACCTTACAAGATAAAGGCTTTAGAGTTGCATTAGTCACCGACGGCCGTATGTCTGGCGCATCAGGTAAAGTCCCTGCAGCCATTCATTTAACACCAGAAGCATTAGACGGCGGTTTAATTGCCAAAGTACAAGATGGCGATGTGATCCGTATCGATGCGACCACCGGCGAATTAACGCTTTTAGTCGATGAGAAAACACTTGCTAACCGCACCGCAGGGATTGTGGACTTACACCATTCAGCGTACGGCATGGGCCGTGAATTGTTTGGTGCGTTACGTCGCAGCTTAAGCAGCCCAGAAACAGGCGCTCGCAGCACTAGCGCGATTGATGAATTATATTAAAAATAAAGGAAGTCGGTAACATGATTGAGCCTAATAACTGGTTACTTCAACCACAAGAAGTGTTTAAACGTAGCCCAGTAGTTCCGGTTATGGTGATAAACAAACTAGAACACGCTGTGCCTTTAGCCAGAGCATTGGTTGCTGGCGGGATCAGTGTATTAGAAGTGACATTACGTACTCCTTGTGCACTTGAAGCGATCGCTAAAATTGCAAAAGAAGTGCCTGAAGCCCTTGTGGGTGCAGGTACTATTTTAAATGAAGCTCAGCTTAACCAAGCGGTTGCAGCAGGTTCGCAGTTTATTATCACTCCTGGTGCCACGGTTGATTTATTAAAAGCGGCTAAAAAGGGCACAGTGCCTTTAATCCCAGGTATTGCCAGTATTTCTGAAATCATGGTGGGAATGGAGTTAGGTTACACTCACTTCAAATTTTTCCCTGCTGAAGCTTCAGGCGGCGTGAATGCACTTAAGTCGTTCTCTGGCCCATTAGCGGATATTCGTTTTTGCCCAACAGGTGGCATCAGCCCAGCGACATACAAAGAATACTTGGCTCTGCCAAACGTTGATTGTATCGGCGGCAGCTGGATTGCCCCAACAGATGCAGTAGACAATGAAGAATGGGATCGTATTACGCAGTTATGTAAAGACGCGCTAGCCGCCCTTTAATTAACCTTGTAATGACATCACGTTAAAAACCAGCTAATTAGCTGGTTTTTTTATGGCTTTTTGTTTTCATATAGCCGCAAGTATATGGCCTGCGGCCACTAACGTCGTGGCACTTCGCCACACCAGAGCAAGGTCATAAGTAGTAAACTTACGCAGGGGGGAATCGTCGTCCCGGTAATGCTTTTGAGCCGGGATCCAGGTGTTTATGTACTCATGGCCTACGGCCACTAACGTCTTGGCGCTTCGCCCACACCAGAGCAAAGGTCATAAGTTGTCAACTTACGCAGGGGGTAATCGTCGTCCCGGTAATGCTTTTGAGCCGGGATCCAGGTGTTAGTTTTTGTAGTTTGGTCGCTTTGTACTCATGGCCTACGGCCACTAACGTCGTGGCGCTTCGCCCACACCAGACCAAGAGGAAACCAACGGCTGTTCCCTCTTGGAACTCCCAGCCGCCACATCAAAATTATCTGAAAAGCGATAATTTCGCGACGTGGTTGAATCCAGCTTTTAACTTCGTCTGAGTGTTCTTCGGCCTTATTCGAAAATGCTAACGCTTCAGATGGGGCGTCCCTTCCCCTCTAAAGCTAGCTCGCCATCCATGGCTAGCTCACGTCATTTTCTTCAACGGCCTCAAGTTCAGAGTTGAATTTGGACGGTTGCAAGCAATATACGTAACTCATTTATGCCCCATTCTTTGCTAGTGCATCTAATCATCCATGTTTTATTTATCTCTATTTAGCATACTTTTTCTTATGTGATGGATTCGTCATTTCAAACATCAGACAATTTCCAGAATGAATCGAAAACGGTTGTCACTGTTAGTCACTAAAGTATCAACCAGAAAGATGCTCAATACAGCTGATGGAAAGTACTTTTCAAACTAACAATCGTTGAGGCGGACAACAATGTAATTGTGAATAACGCTCATGTTAAAGAATTAGTATTATTACCTTTTATCTAGCTATATCATTGTTTTTAAATGTGTTGGCACAGCACTAATGACTTGGGGTACACTATCTACAACATGGGTTGCTAGGGGTTGGAATGAACATACATGAGTTTATAGGGCAGTACAGAAACCACCCTGTTTTGTTTGTAGGAGCTGGTTTAAGTCTACGCTATCTAAATAATTCTTTTACATGGGATGGCTTACTAAAACACATAGCTTTTGAGCTCAAAGGGAACAACGAGTTCTATCTTGATATTAAAGCTGAGTGTCGAGATAACGGTAAGTATGATTATACCAAAATTGCTACGAAAATAGAGCAAGAGTTTAATACTGACCTAGGTAAAGATCGAAACGGAAAATTCAAAAAAATCAATGATATTTTCTATCATGAGATGGAAAGCGAAAACTATTTGAGTCGTTTCAAAGTTTATATTTCGCAGCTAGTAAGTGAGCTTAACTACAAGGAAGAGAAAAAGGAAGAGCTGGCTGAGCTGAAAAAAATCCGCAAAAATATCGGTTCAGTAATCACCACCAACTATGATGCTCTAGTAGAGAATGTTTTTAGCTTTGAGCCTCTAGTGGGAAATGATATCTTGCTTAGCAACCCATATGGTTCCGTATATAAAATTCATGGTTGCTGTACCGATCCATCAAAAATAATTATCACCGAAGGTGATTACGCTCAATTCAACGATAAGTATGAACTAATCAGAGCGCAGCTACTGTCAATTTTCATTCATAACCCTATCATCTTTATGGGATACGGAATCGGCGATGAAAATATTAAGAGCCTGTTAAAGACCATTTTTACCTATATCGAACCTAACTCAGATAATGCAGAAAAAATTCGCAATAACTTTCTATTAGTTGAGTATGAACGTGGTTCTCAATCACATGAAATAAGCGAGCATGACATTGACCTAGAGGGATTTTCAACTATCAGAATTAATAAGTTGAAAACAGATGATTTCAACGAAATCTACAAATCCCTTTCTAACTTGAACCTACCTGTATCAGCAATGGATATTCGAAAAGTTCAGAGTATTGTTAAAGATATCTATTCTGGTGCAAGCCCTGATGGGAGCAGCATTAAGGTAAACATTACAGAAGATATTGATTCACTTGATAATAGCGATAAGATTCTTGTAATTGGTTCAGCAAAATCCATTACATATGAGCATAGGAACGCATCTAGCTTTATGTCTGATTACTTTGATATCGTTGAAGAGTCAAACCATCATTTGATTAGATTAATCGATAAGATAAACATAGCAGTCACGCAATGGTTCCCTATTTACGCGTTCGATCTGATTTACCCCAACCTCGAAAAGTCTGCTGTATTAAAAGAGCAGCAACGAAGGAAAATTGAAGAGAACGTTGCGAGTTTACCTTGTTCCGTTGAAACCACTCATACGTGCTTACAAGAAATCTTTGATGATGATTCTGTCACGCGAGCGAATGAAATCAATGCGATCATGTGGTCAACATGGAATGAAAAGGTTCCTTTGGAAGAAGTTGAAGCATTTCTTAAGCAAATGCCAGACAAAAAAGGGACTGGCTATCGACGCCTACTATGTGCGTTCGATTATAAAAGGAATAGTTAGTGAAAACCGCCGAAAGGCGGTTTTACGATTCAGGCTTGCTAAGATAACTATGCCACTTCATTATCTAAGAAAGTATTAAAGCAATACTAACAATTGCTAAATCCATGTTTTCTTACGCACACTTCATCGTCATATGTGTCGTGGAACATTCCACTTACAGTCCATTCCAATGCATTTGTTTTAAATTTATTTCCGATGTAGTGACACTGTCCACTAAATTTAGTTGGGTCAGAATTTAGTTGGGTCAGTGTAAAACCTAGTTTCTCATAAAGGGTAAACATGACAACTTACTTCATTTATACCAGGAAACAACGTTCTTCAGCATTGTTACTGATTTTAAATGCTGGCGTGGCATTCCTTTTATACGTAGCAGCGCACAAATATCTGCCAACGTTAACGAACGATACTCATGCGGTAGCACAGCTGTTTGAGGTTGTTGATATTGCCATTTGGGTTGTTGAAGCGATATTGCTTGGTTTAGCATTATGGTTCTGGTTTGAAAATAAACAAATTAGGGTGTGTGTCACGCAAACCACTTTGTCCTATTTTGATCCCACCTTTAGTGATGTGAGTTGGCAGGTTAAGGTTTCTGACATTACGCAATTGAAGCAAATCAGCCATACAGGGCAAGAATCTATTTCAAACCTGATAGTGCTCAAAAATGGAGAACATAGGCAACTAATGTACTCAAACTATCGAGGATTTGATCGACGTGCTTTTTTTGATGCACTTGTATTAGCCAACCCGAATATGATTGTGCCAGAGAGTATATACAGCTACAAAATACAAAGGCCATCATGGGCTAAACGCATTCGGAAAAAGTTTGGTTTAGATGAATAATTTTTTTAAAATAAGTTGGGCCAAAATTAGTCAGACCAAATTAAGTTGGGCCAAAATTAAGTTAGGCCAAAAATTAGTTGAGTAAGCGACTGTTTATGAAAAGAAGCATCGGTAAAATCAGTCCAAGTGTCATCAAACTTACATCACAGGAATAAGCATGAAAACCATTGGTATGATTGGCGGTATGAGCTGGGAGTCGACGCAAAGCTATTATCAGGCGATTAACCTTGGGGTTAAGGCGGCCTTAGGTGGATTGCATTCAGCTAAGATTTGTTTGTACAGTGTTGATTTTGCTGAAATCGAAACGTTACAATATCAAGGGTTATGGGATGATACTGCCAAGATATTAGCAGATGCCGCTGTGGCGGTTGAAGCCGGTGGTGCTGATTTTGTGCTTATTTGTACCAATACCATGCACAAAGTGGCTGATGAGATACAGGCGCAAATCTCGATCCCGATTTTGCATATTGCCGATGCGACCGCCAATGCACTTTTGGCCGATGGCATCACTAAAGTCGGTTTGTTAGGCACTCGCTTTACTATGGAGCAAGACTTTTACAAACTCAGGATAAGCGACAATTACCCCATTGAAGTGATTGTGCCCAATTCCGATGACCAAACGCGAATTCATGACGTGATATATCAAGAATTATGCTTAGGTAAAATTAACCCGCAATCAAGGCAAGCTTACCTAACCATTATCGATAAGTTGTTTGCTCAAGGGGCACAAGCGGTGATTTTAGGATGCACTGAAATTGCTTTATTAGTGCAGCAACAACACACTCAAGTACCGTTATACGACACCACTCAAATCCATGCTAACAGTGCTGTGACATTAGCATTAACATAAAAAACGCCTTAAGTGCGGTGGCACTTAAGGCGTTTTGTATTAGCATTTTATAACATTAGTCTTTATAAGCACGGCCATAGAAGCTGTCTAATAGCACTTGTTTAATCTCGCTAATGAGTGGGTAGCGAGGGTTAGCACCAGTACATTGATCATCAAATGCATCTTCTGCAAGTTCATCCAATTTTGCGATAAAGTCTGCTTCGTTGACACCGGCTTCTTGAATAGAGGCGGGGATCCCAATGACCTTCTTAAGCTCTTCGATTTTCTCAATGAGCTTTTCAACTTTTTGCTCATCTGTTTTGCCACCTAACTTTAAGTGTTCACTAATGGCGGCATAACGACATAATGCTTTAGGGCGGTCGTATTGGCTGAACGCCGCTTGCTTGGTTGGCATGTCTGTGGCGTTAAAACGAATAACGTTAGAGATTAACAGTGCATTGGCTAAACCATGTGCTAGGTGGAACTCAGCACCTAATTTGTGTGCCATTGAGTGACAGACACCCAGGAATGCGTTGGCAAATGCAATACCGGCAATGGTGGCGCCATTATGCACTTTCTCACGGGCAACAGGGGCTTTTGCTCCAAGCTCATAGGCGTCTGGTAAGTATTTCACCAGTAAATCGAGAGCTTGTAATGCCTGGCCGTCACTGTATTCGTTTGCCATTACACTGACATACGCTTCTAATGCGTGAGTTACCGCGTCAATACCGCCAAAGGCCGTTAATGACTTAGGCATGTCCATCACAAGGTTAGGGTCAACAATCGCCATATTGGGTGTCAATTCATAATCTGCAATAGGGTACTTTTTACCTGTCACTTCATCGGTGACTACCGCAAATGGTGTGACTTCTGAGCCTGTGCCTGATGTGGTAGGAATGGCCACCATTTTGGCTTTACGGCCCATTTTAGGGAACTTGTAAATACGTTTACGAATATCCATGAAGCGTAAGGCTAAGTCAGCAAAATCAACATCTGGGTGCTCATACATGACCCAAATGATTTTCGCTGCATCCATAGGTGAACCGCCGCCTAATGCAATAATCACATCCGGTTGGAAGCTGTTAGCCACTTTAGCGCCTTGACGGACAATGGCTAATGTTGGGTCGGCTTCGACTTCGTAAAACACTTCGGTTTCTAACCCTTGTGCTTTCAAGATCTTTAAGGTTTCGTTGCAATAGCCATTATTGAACAAGAACTTGTCGGTAATGATTAATGCACGTTTTTTGTCGCTTAACTCTTCAAGAGCAATCGGTAAACTGCCACGGCGGAAATAAATTGATGATGGAAGCTTGTGCCACAACATGTTTTCAGCCCTCTTGGCGACCATTTTTTTGTTGATTAAGTGACTTGGGCCAACGTTTTCAGAAATTGAGTTACCGCCCCATGAACCACAACCTAAAGTTAACGATGGCGCTAATTTAAAGTTGTATAAGTCACCAATGCCGCCTTGTGAAGCAGGGGTGTTAATTAAAATACGCGCGGTTTTCATTCTAAAACCAAAGGCTTTAACGCGTGCTTCCTGGGTGTCTTGATCGGTATATAAACCAGAGGTGTGGCCAATGCCGCCTAAAGTGACTAGGGCTTCAGCTTTATCCATGGCTTCATTAAAGTCTTTGGCTTTATACATACCCAATAATGGAGATAACTTCTCGTGGGCGAACGCTTCGGCATCATTAATGTCTGTCACTTCACCAATCAATACTTTGGTGTGGCCTGGCACGGTAATACCTGCCATAAGGGCGATATTGACTGCGCTTTGACCAACGATGTCGGCGTTTAGGCCGCCATTTTTAAGAATGACGCTTTGCATTGCGGCGGTTTCGGCTTTAGATAACATATAGCCGCCGTAATGAGCAAAACGCTCTTTGACTTGCTTATAAATGCTTTCAACCACAATGACAGCTTGCTCAGAAGCACACACTACGCCGTTGTCGAAAGTTTTAGACATTAAAATTGAACTCACAGCGCGTTTAATGTCTGCGGTTTCATCAATAACGATAGGAGTATTACCCGCGCCAACGCCAATGGCTGGTTTGCCAGAAGAGTAGGCGGCTTTCACCATACCTGGGCCACCGGTGGCTAAAATGAGGTTGATTTTTTCATGGGTCATTAATTGATTAGATAATGCAACGCTGGGTTGATCTATCCAGCCAATAATGTCTTTGGGTGCGCCAGCCGCTACAGCTGCATCGAGTACGATTCTTGCTGCTGTTGTGGTTGAGTTTTTCGCTCTTGGGTGCGGTGAAAAAATAATACCGTTACGGGTTTTTAAACTTATAAGCGCTTTAAAAATGGCAGTAGAGGTTGGGTTTGTTGTGGGCACAATACCGCAAATAATCCCGACTGGTTCAGCAATCGTAATGGTGCCAAAGGTTAAGTCTTCAGACAAAATGCCACAGGTTTTTTCATCTTTGTACTTGTTATAAATGTATTCAGACGCAAAGTGGTTTTTTATCACTTTGTCTTCAAGCACACCCATGCCTGTTTCTGTAGCAGCCATTTTAGCAAGAGAGATGCGCGCATCTGCAGCAGCAAAAGCCGCTGCCCTAAAGATTTTGTCTACTTGCTCTTGGCTAAAGTTAGCAAATTCGGCCTGCGCCTTGGCAACGCGTTCTACCAGTAGGTCAAGCTCTTGAGTATTGGTTACAGTCATAATGGTTTCCTCTAAAAATATTCAACAAATCGTTTTTGCAAAATATTCTTTGTAAATAAAATTACAGTTTATAGGGTGAATATGCTGTGATACTGACCACATAAAAGCGACAAATGTAATTTTATTACAACTCGCGTGTACGTTTTTTGCACTTTTTTGTGTTGTAGATATGCATATCAATTACATGTTATTGAGTGAATGGCGATTGATGATTAAGTGCTAATTGAATCTTCAACCTTCAACCTTCAACCTTCAAATCTCGAATATCTAATATCTAATCTCTAATATCAAAGTTCAGTCATTTACCTTGAGTGCAAATGAGCTTGCGCATTGCATCTTCAAAATGCGTTTAATTGGTGCAATGTACAAGGCGTCAAATAACAATCTTAAGCTTCAATCTTGATTGTTCTGTATTACAGATTGAATGATTTTCGCTCAAGTTGAATCGTTTAATTATCGTACTTCCAACGTGTACTTAATATTATTCTATTGAATTTAAATAACATTTTATTATCACAAAACGTACATAAGCAACCGCTAAAGCTCGATTTGCTTATTTAATTCAAGAAATGTGATTGACATCAATATTGAGAAGAGGGAATATGCTCAATGAAAGGGCATATGCTCACGCTAGGTACAAAAGCTCGACTTAGGGTAGTCATACCCTGATTACAGATAATGACGCAGCGTAATAAGCATCGAATAATGCCTAACATAGACAGTTAAGTGGGATTTTTAGCTTAAAGCCATTGTAAAATAGCACCTTAATTTTCTTTATTCATTAAGGCTGGTTTATGGATACAAAGCCAAAGTTAGTCATTTTTGATTGCGACGGTGTTGTGATCGACAGTGAAGTCATCAGCGCGAATGTGTTAATCGACAAATTAGCCGTGTTGGGTGCCCAGATTGATATGGCGTTTGTGCAACAACATTTTTTAGGCTGCCAATTTGGGACTGTCGCGGCCAAAATTAACAGTTTGTTGAATATAACGTTGCCACATGCTTTTGAATTGCAGTACCGAGAACAGTTGTTATTGGCATTTGAGCGTGATTTAACCGTTACGAATGGCATTAAAGAGGTACTCGCCGCCTTAACTGTGCCATTTTGCATTGCCACAAGCAGCAGTTTACCTCGCACAACAAAAGCGTTGTCGGTGGTGGGATTAAGCGATGTGTTTGCTGGGAATGTTTTTACCGGCAGCGAAGTTGAAAACGGTAAACCAGCACCCGATTTATTTTTACATGCAGCCAGGCGTATGAGCGTAGCACCAGAACAATGCTTAGTGATAGAGGACAGTTTTTTTGGCGTAACAGCCGCTGTCGCAGCCAATATGCCTGTTATTCATTATGTGGGTGGTGGACATATTAGTTATCACAATCATCCGGTAGCTAAAACGTTTCCACAGATTACGGCATTAACAGATTGGCAAGATTTCGCTCAGTTAATGCCCAGCATAATGCGTTAACACTGAATAATGAGGAATATTATGGACAGTAAATCAAATTCAGAATTAGCGCGATTAGAAGATGCAGCTAGAGCGGCGTGGTTGTATTACGTGGCTAAAAATACTCAAGATGAAATAGCACAGAAATTAGAGGTATCAAGGCAATCAGCACAGCGACTCGTTGCACTTGCTGTGAGTGAAGGCTTAATTAAAGTCCGTTTAGACCATCCCATTGCAAAATGCATGGAATTGGCTGAGCAACTTAAAAACAGATTTTCTTTACTTGAGTGCGAGATTGTCCCTAGTGATCCCAGTGATGACAGCTCGGTACATGGCTTAGCGCAAACCAGTGCGGCTGTGGTAGAACGCTATTTAAAGTCGGCACAACCGAAAACGCTGGCATTTGGAACGGGTCGGGCACTTAAGGCGTGTATTGATGAGTTACCGTCAATGCAATGCCCACAACATAAAATTGTGTCGTTGCTCGGTAATATGATGTCAGACGGTTCAGCTTCAGCATTTGATATTGTGGTCAGCATGGCGAACAGAGTCCAAGCTAAACATTACCCAATGCCATTGCCGGTTATTGCAAACTCAGTGACAGAGAAAAACATTTTGCATGAGTTAGCGCCGATAAAAAGTATTTTAGCGTTGGTTGAACAAGCTGATGCAACCTTTGTTGGTATAGGGCAGATGGGCGAGCAATCACCCTTAATGCTCGATGGTTTTATTAACCAAGATAAATTGAATGAATTGGTGAGCGATAGCGCAGCAGGTGAAATCATTAGTTGGGTTTACGATCATCAAGGGCAGTTATTAGCTCATCCCATTAATCAATTAGTGATGAGTGCGCCGTTAACACCCAATGCCAGTAAACCCGTTTATGGTATTGCCGCAGGTAAAAGTAAAGTGAATGCGATATGTGCAGCATTGCAAGGTGGGTTAATTAACTCATTAATTACTAATGAATATACCGCCGAGCAAATACTTGCAAAAGTGAAATAAATTATAGAATGCTAACAGAGTAGGCTGAGTCACTGGAATTATGGATGTGAAAGTGATTTGGCGTAAATAGATTTTACTCTCTGTATGTTAATCAATAGAGTTTAATTAATAGAACTTAAGAAATAGAGCTTGAAAAATAGATTGTAATTTTAAACACTGACTAAAAAATAATGTCAGTCGGTTTATCTCAATATAAACCACAATACAATAAGCATCAGCAATAAAGTGTTATTTGTACTTGAACTTTATATGCAGCAAAACGTATTAATAAAAATAGAACGTCAATGGGGTTATTATTTCAGTTAAACAGAAATAATAAATAGTCAAAAAGGTAAGTTGCTTAATTTTATCATCGATATTGGTGAGGGATTAATTTACCTGAAAATATAGGAATATAACAATAATGACAACAAGTCACCGAGATTCTTCATTTCATCAAATGAATGAAGAGCAGCTTCCCGTCGCTAAGAATAAGTTGCACGGTTGGAAACATTTTGCAGGTTTATATGCTGGGGAGCATGTTGCTGCAACCGAATTTGTGATTGGTGCAACCTTTGTCGCCTTAGGTGCATCGACGATAGATATCCTTTTAGGGTTACTGATTGGTAACCTGTTAGCCATGTGTTCTTGGTGGCTACTGACTGCGCCTATTGCCGTTGAAACCCGTTTAAGTTTGTACAATTATTTAAATAAAATTGCTGGCGATTCAATGACCAAGCTCTATAACTGGGCTAACGTAATTATCTTTGCCGTGATTTCTGCCGCCATGATTACCGTGTCTTCCACCGCAGTGCGCTTTTTGTTTGATATTCCCGCGCAGTTGAATTGGTATCCCAGCAGTTTATGGTTTGTGATGATTGTATTGGCCGTTGGTTCAATCGTTGTAGTAGTAGCCATGTATGGTTTTTCAACCGTTGCTGACTTTTCTAAAATCTGCGCGCCCTGGTTATTTGTTATCTTTATTGCCGGTTCATTCAGTTTATTCCCTGCGTTATCAAACCATGTGATAGGCACGACGACGTTAGGTGGCTGGCAAGACTTTATGACCATTGGCGACAGTTCAATCTGGACGGGCTTAAACGATAAAGGCGAGCCTGGCATTGGTTTACTTGAAGTGATTGGATTTGCCTGGGCTGCCAACTCGATTACGCACTTTGGTTTAATCGACATGGCTATTTTTCGTTTTGCTAAGCGTAAAAGTTATGGTTTGTTTTCTGGTGTGGGTATGTTCTTTGGCCATTATATTGCCTGGATCTCGGCCGGTATTATGGGCGCGGGTACTGCGGTATTGTTAAAAACCACCATCACACAGCTTGATCCTGGTGACGTGGCTTATCATGCTTTAGGCTTTTCTGGTTTTGTGATTATTATCATTGCAGGATGGACGACAGCAAACGCTAACTTGTATCGTGCTGGTCTTGCTGCACAATCTATTTTTGTTAATCAATCGCGTGAACGAACCACTGCGATTGTGGGAATGGTCACGGTAGTGATTGCCTGTTTTCCATTTGTATTTACCCAAATGCTGCCATTACTGACGTATGCCGGTTTATTAGTGGTGCCTGTGGGCGGAATTGTATTTGCTGAGCATGTGCTATTTCCTAAAATCGGCTTAACTCGCTATTGGGCTAAATATCAAAACCTGTCTAAAAGCACACCAGCCATTGCATCTTGGGCATTAGCATTAATCTTTGGCTTTGGTTTAAACAGTTTAGATGTGATTTCATTCTACTATTTGTTTATTCCTACCTGGATATTCACCATCATTATTTACACCGTATTAGCCAAAAAATACGGTGCTGATTTAGATTATAGCGACGCTATTAATGCTGATGAAAAAGAACAGCAACAAATTGCAGAATATCAAGACGCAATGGCACAAGATGATAAAGAAACAATCGAAGATGTAAGTAAGTTTACCAAGCTATTAAATGGTTTTGCCTTTATCTCGTTAGTGGTTATTACCGCACTTGCCGTGAATGTGATGTTTTATAGCCCAACGATGGATATATACGCAGACAATAAATCGTTATTCGAAACCGTGTGTTTTGTTTGTACGGTGATTTATTTTAGTTGTTCATACTTTGCATTAAAACGTCACAAAAACTTAAATTCATAAAACCCAATGAGTGACTCAAAGCAATGGTCATATTAATGGTCATATTAATGGTCATATTAATGGTCATATTAATGATAAAGATTGCTTTGGGTCTGGCGTGTTACTGAGCTAACACAGAACCGATTATTATATTTTACGAGGCATGAGTATGCAGCACACTCAACAATCAAACGTTAAAATTAACCCGCTAAATCAACAATCGTTATCCACTTTATCTGCTGATGTTGATGTGCCGAAATACGATCGCAGTCAGTTAACGGCAGGCATTGTGCATATTGGTGTCGGTGGTTTTCATCGTGCTCACCAAGCAATGTATGTTAATGAATTGCTTAAAACTCCAGGCTCGGAATCGTGGGCTATTTGTGGTGTGGGTTTATTAGAAGCCAACCGTGGCTTGCGTGATGTATTGGTTAAGCAAGATTACTTATACAGTTTAACGGTGCGTCACCCTAATGGTCAGATAGATCATCAAGTGATTGGTTCAATGATTGATTTTCTGTTTGCACCAGAAAACAAGCAACAGGTGATTGATAAGTTAGTTAATCGACAAACCAAAATTGTCTCTCTGACCATTACTGAAGGCGGTTACAACTTTAACCCCGCAACGGGTGAGTTTGACTTTGCGAACCCTGAGATTATCCATGATATGGCTAATCTGCATGACCCTATCACCGCTTTTGGGTATATCACTGCCGCATTAATGCAACGCAAAGCCAATGGCATGAAGCCTTTTACCATTCAGTCTTGCGACAATATTCAACATAACGGTGACATGACCCGTAAAATGTTATTAGCATTTGTGAGTAAAATTGATGCTGAGTTAGGGCAATGGATAGCAGCAAACGTTGCGTTCCCCAATGCAATGGTTGACCGTATTACCCCTGTAACCACAAAAGCAGATATTGATCATGTCGCCAATACATTACACATTAATGATGAATGGCCAATCACCTGTGAAGCGTTTACTCAATGGGTCATTGAAGATAACTTTAGTGATGGTCGCCCTGCATTAGATACTGTTGGCGCGCAATTTGTGAGCGATGTTACCCCATTTGAGAAAATGAAAATCCGTTTACTCAATGCCGGCCATTCTGTATTAGGTTTACTCGGTTCTATCCATGGTTTTGCCACGATTGATGAGGCCGTTACCGACCCATTATTTGCCACCTATTTACGCCGTTTTATGGACGATGAAGTCACGCCATTGATTGATCAGTTAGAGGGTATCGATTTAACCCAATACAAAGATACCTTAATTGAGCGTTTTGCTAACCCGAACATCAAAGACAGCCTGGCGCGTATTTGTTTAGAAAGCTCAGCAAAATTACCGAAATTTATCATTGCATCCATTAATGAAAACATAGCCTTAAATCGCGATACCTCTTTAGCCTGTTTGGTGATTGCTGCCTGGTGCTTATACAGCGATAAACAGGTTAACCAACAAGGTGAAGCGCTGGATATTAACGATCAAATGGCCGCTAAATTACATACGTTCGCCAGTAAAACGAGTCAAGATCCATTAGCTTTTTTACAGTTAACCGATTTATTTGGCGACTTAAACAATCAAGCGGTTTTTTGTAAAGACTACCGTAACGCCATTGCTGACTTGTATAGCGAAAACAGTAATATCAAAGCGATTATGCAAGCAAGATTACAAGCAAAAGGTTAAGCATGATGAACAGTGTATTAGTGAATCATAAAGCCAAAGCGGATATTAATATCAGTTGTTTTGGTGAAGTCTTGTGGGACTGTTTTCCTGACGGTAAACGTGTTGGCGGCGCGCCGTTAAATGTGTGCGTCAGGCTCAATGCTTTAGGCATTAAAGTTTCAATGATCAGCGCCGTAGGTGATGATCAATTAGGCCATGAGTTGTTAGCATTTATTGATGAACGTGGCGTTAACCGCGATTGTATTGCGATTAATCCGCTTAAAAGCACCAGTACCGTTGAGGTGACGTTAGACAAAAATGGCTCTGCGTCATATGAAATCGTGGCTGATACTGCCTGGGACAATGTGGCGTTAACAGACACGATTATTAACCAGGTTAAACAAGCTGATGTATTGGTATTTGGCAGCTTAATTGGCCGCAGTCCTGTGTCATTAGCCACATTAACTGAGTTAGTGAACGCGGCTCATTTTACGGTGTTTGACGTTAATCTGCGTGCGCCGCATTACGATATCGACAGCATAGTTGAATTGATGAATAAAGCTGATTTCATTAAATTAAATGATGATGAACTCTACGAAATTGCCAAAGCAATGGGTTCACCGTTTAATTCATTAGAGCAAAATGTCGATTACATTGCTGCGCAAACACACACTGAGTATTTGTGTGTAACGAAAGGCAGTCATGGCGCGTTATTAAGTGTAAAAGGGCAGAAGTTTTACAACTCTGGTTACCTGGTCAATGTGGTTGATACCGTGGGCGCCGGTGACTCGTTTTTAGGGTCGTTATTGTATCAATTGTGCAGTGACAATAACCCGCAATATGCGATTAACTTTGCTTGTGCCGTTGGCGCAATGGTGGCGCAGTCTGCTGGCGCAACGCCTGTATTAACGCTTGAACAGATTAATGCGTTTATGCAACCGGCGTGAGCGTTAAAGCGATGCGTTGCGTTGCGTAAAAATTGAGTAGTAGATCAATCGTTTTGTATGTAAACAGTTGTTGTATGTAAAAGTGAAGTGTCGTGTGTCTTTTGGGTATTTCCCCTTTATTTAACCCGCTAGCGCTTGGTTTTTATGTTTATAAATAACCAAGCGCTTTTTTCTTTTCTAGGTAATATGATTATTGCTCGCTGCTTAATTCCAAAATCCCCGCAGTTTTAGAACCAAATAGCTGTTGATGCAATCTGCCTGCAAACCCATCGGTCATCCCTGAAATATAATCGGCAATCACGCGCATGGGGTTACTGTTTTCAGCATTTGCGGCTAACCAACGCTCACGGGTGTTAAGCGGCAGTAATCGCTCAGGATCTGACGCAAAGGCTTCAAACAATTCCATAATGATTTGCTGGCCTTTGTATTCGAGCATTTGAATTTCAGGTTTACGAATCACATATTTAAACACCAATTGTTTGAGTACATGCAAGGTACTGGCAAAATCTGGCTGCAGCTGCGCGTTGTATTTTAATAAGTCGGCTTCAAAGCTGTCGTTGGTATCGATGCTAATCGCAGTGACAAAGCCGTTAACTAAAGTTCCTATGGCATCTTTGCGTAAATGATGCTCATGGGAAAATAACTTTTCGCCAATACTGGCGATTTCTGATGTTAACCACTCATCGTTGATATGTTGTAACTGATCAACCACATCATGTTGCCACTGGCGCTGATTGACAATACCCATCACTATCGCATCTTCTAGATCATGCACGGCATAAGCAATGTCATCAGCCAGCTCCATAATCGAGCAGTCTAATGATTTAAAACGCGTTTTAAGGTGAGGGTAGTGGGCATTGACCTGGCTTTGCTCACTGCTGATAAACAGTTGGCGATCGTTGTCGCTTAACGCTGATAACACCCAATCGATAATGGGGTTGTCGTCATCAAATAAGCCTTTAACCGGCGGCCAATCTGATGGTTTCAATTGACGATGATTGGCTATGTCGGGCTTATGTTGATCGATAAACAATTGCGAATGCATGGCTGGGTATTTCATGATCCCAAGTAAAGTGCGCCGCGTAAGGTTCATACCCCATGACGGAGTATAAGGTTCTAGGCGTGACAGAATTCGAAAGGTTTGGCCATTACCTTCAAAACCACCATGATGTCGCATCATGTAGTTGAGCGCCACTTCACCACCATGACCAAAAGGTGGATGACCGATATCGTGAGCCAGGCAAACCGATTCGATTAAGCTCATCGAGTTAAGTAAGTATTTAAACTCGGGGTATTTACGGCGTAATTGTGCGGTAATGCCGGTACCAATTTGCGATACTTCTAATGAGTGGGTTAACCGAGTGCGATAAAAGTCGTTCATGCCAACACCCAGTACTTGGGTTTTTGCCTGTAAACGTCTAAAGGCAGCAGAGTGTAAAATGCGGGCGCGATCGCGCTGAAACGGGCTGCGATGATCATTACGGCGTTGTTTATCTTCACCTAGTAGGCGTTGGTGCCAAATATTGTCTTGCTGCTCTTTGGTATTGGGCATAACTATCCTTACAGCATTTGGTTAATTTCATCTAAATTCAGGGTAAAACTTGGAATAAAACAGTCTCTAAAATAGTGCACCGCAGGATTGGGATTGTCATCAAGTATGTGTTCTAAACGCTTACGTGCGCTGTTAAATTCACTGTTACCGGCTTTTTGTTCTTCTAAACATTTCAAATAGGCGCATAGCGTGTCAGCGGCTTTCACAATCGCTTTGTATTGCGGATCCGCGGCTTCGCTGATAAATAAGCTTCGATAATCCT
Organism: Shewanella sp. MF05956; assembly: GCF_059758055.1. Classification (NCBI taxonomy): domain Bacteria; kingdom Pseudomonadati; phylum Pseudomonadota; class Gammaproteobacteria; order Alteromonadales; family Shewanellaceae; genus Shewanella; species Shewanella sp. MF05956. The sequence continues at coordinate 78,162 of NZ_JCAYNV010000005.1, forward strand.
CTTTAAATTCATCGGGTACCATTTCAAGCATACGCTGTTCGGCAATGGCTTCAATTTTTTTATATTCGGCTTCGATTTCTTTATTAAAGTATTTAACGGGAGTGGGTAAGTCACCCGTTAATATTTCGCTGGCGTCATGATAAATCGCAATGGTCGCGGCCTGATTAGGGTCTAAATCGGTGGCGAATTTTTTATTACTAATAATCACTAATGCGTGTGCAACCATGGCCACTTGTAATGAATGTTCTTGGACGTTTTCGCGGCGAACGTTGTACATTAACGGCCAACGTTGGATAAGTTTCATGCGGGCTAAGTGGGCAAAAAGATGACTCATGATAATCCTTACATTAAATGCATAATCTGTAATTCACATCTCAGCTTACCTGAGCTAGAGGATAAAAAAAAGCGACTGTTCAGTCGCTTAGTGTTTTAGTTGTCGCCAGTCTTCACAGACGTTATTGACGGTAATCTTCTAAAAAGTCGCCAAACTCATTTAACGCTTTGGTTAAGTCGGCTTTGTGCGGCAAAAAGACCACGCGTAAGTGATCGGGTTCGGGCCAATTAAAGGCGGTGCCTTGCACTAAGAGGATTTTTTTGGTTTTCAGTAAATCGAGCACTAGGCGTTCATCATCACGTAAATTAAACTTTTTCATGTCTAATTTAGGAAAGGCATACAGGGCGCCTTTGGGTTTTTTACAACTCACGCCAGGAATTTGATTGAGTAACTCGTATACCGCGTCTCGTTGAATGGTTAAGCGGCCGTTGGGGAGTATCAACTCATTAATAGACTGATAACCACCCAGTGCAGTTTGTATCGCGTGTTGATTGGGCACGTTGGCACACAAACGCATTGAGGCGAGCATTTCTAAGCCTTCAATGTAACTTTTGGCGGCTTTTAAATTGCCTGATAACATCATCCAGCCCACACGGAAGCCAGCAGCACGATAGGCTTTTGATAGGCCATTAAAGGTGATGGTTAAAATATCGTCAGACAAACGTGCTGCAGGAATGTGTTTTGCTTCGTCGTATAAAATCTTGTCGTAGATTTCATCGGCAAATAATATTAGGTCGTGCTGGCGACATAACTCGATGACCTGTAACAGCAACTCTTCGCTATACACTGCGCCGGTTGGGTTATTAGGATTAATTAACACAATGGCGCGCGTGCGGCTGCTGATTTTACTTTTAATGTCATCTAAATCCGGAAACCAATCGGCTTCTTCATCACAACGATAATGCACCGCTTTGCCGCCAGCAAGGTTTGCTGCAGCTGTCCATAAAGGATAGTCAGGAGAGGGGATAAGCACTTCATCATCGGTGTTAAGTAATCCTTGCATGGCCATCACGATGAGCTCTGAAACACCATTACCGATATAGATATCTTCTATATCCACGCCAAAAATACCTTGTGCCTGGTAATGTTGCACAATGGCTTTACGGGCGGAGAATAAGCCTTTGGATTCGCAATAACCTTGCGCACTTGGCAGGTTTAAAATTACGTCTCGCACGATTTCTTCTGGGGCTTCAAATCCAAACGGGGCCGGGTTACCGATATTTAATTTTAAGATACGGTGACCTTCGTCTTCTAAACGGCGGGCTTCTTTATGTACTGGTCCACGAATGTCGTAGCAAACAGAGTCAAGTTTATTGGATTTGATAATGGGTCGCATACTACTCTCAATAACTAAATACGGCTTAAGTTAGCGAACCATAACGAATTTATTGACTTTGTGAAAGGGGCAAGCGAGCAAATTGAATAATAATATCAGTCGTTCATGCTATTTATGAGGGTAATTAAGCCTTTGCTTTAGTGTTTTATGCTGTTTGGTTGGTTGGTTTTAGTGTTTATGGAATGTGTAGAGACAAAAAAGCCAGCACGTATGCTGGCTTTTAGAGCGTTTACTTGAGTTATGGCTATTTCAGCTGAGACTCAAATTAACTGGCGATTAAACGCGCTTTTTGAACTCGCCTGTGCGAGTGTCAATTTCAATCTTGTCGCCCACTTTAACAAAATCAGCAACAGTAATAGTACCGCCGCCAGTGATGGTAGCTGGCTTCATTACTTTACCTGAAGTATCACCACGAGCTGAAGGCTCTGTGTAAATAACTTCACGTACGATGTGAACTGGTAATTCAACAGAAATGGCTTTCTCGTTGTAGAAAGTCACTTGGCACTGATCTTCCATACCATCAACGATGTACGCAGCAGCATCACCTAGATTGTCAGCTTCAACGTCGTATTGGTTGTATTCTTCATCCATGAATACATACATAGGATCAGCGAAGTATGAGTAAGTACAATCAAGACGTTCTAAAATAATATCGTCTAATTTGTCTTCACCTTTAAAGGTTTGTTCAGTGCCAGAGTCTAGCAATACGTTTTTTAATTTTAACTTAACGATTGCAGCGTTACGGCCAGAACGAGTTGTCTCAGTCTTCTGAACAACCCATGGGCTGCCATCTAACATGATCACGTTACCAGGACGGATTTCATGAGCAGTTTTCATTGTACTATTTCCTATATATATGGACTTTTTATATTTACAGAGCAGTATCTTAGCTATTTTTAACGAATTGAACTAGTCGACTCGCAAGATCTGCATCATTTAATGCGTTATTTGGCCAATTAAGCGCATGTTGCTGTAATGGCAAAATAACAGAATTTAATTGTTGCCAGTAGTTCACTACGGCATGTTGATCACCTTGATTGAAGGCCAAATTCACCTCACACCAAGCGGTCGATATTTCTGCCGCAAGATTATCGCAGTAAATCTTCATAAAAGCTTGTAATTTTACTAGATGATAATCATCTTCTTGGGGGTAAATGTGCCAAATAAAGGGTTTTGCGGCCCATTGTGCCCGTAAAAACGAATCTTCACCGCGCACAATATTAAAATCACAGCTCCATAGCAAGCGATCAAAGCCTGTTTGGTCGGTCATGGGTAAAATATGCAGAGTGAGATTACCGAACTTAAATTGCTGACCGGGCATCAAATGATTAACATCGCAGGGGAAAAATGAGGCTAAGCTGGTTAAACTACGACCTTTAGGTATTAGCGCATGTATTGGTTTGGCTGATGTTTGCCATTGGGCCATTAATGCGGTTAACGCCGGGCTTTCATAACTAAACACACTAATGACAGTGTCATCAACATTAATGCCACTCAGACCTAGTTGGTCAAAGAGACCCATTTTATTATTGGGGTTGGCTTGCCATAGGTCACGCTCTTTAAAGAGGTGTTGCTCGCAAATTAGCCCGCCTGTTTTTGGGTTAAAACCGGGGAAATAAAACCACTTTTTAACACCGCTTGGTTGTGTTGAAGGTAAACCATGACAACCGTCTACCCAATTTTCGGCACTTAAATATTCAAGGTTTAACCAGTGTGGCGCTGAGCTTTGCGGTTGTTTATGTAATTGTTCAATGACCGACTTTACCTGTTCAGGTAATTCACAAGCAAAGGCTTCGATAATGACTTCGCCGGCTTGATAGTCTATATCTAATGGGTTATTCCATTGAAATATATTCACACGATTAAACGTTTGTTGGCAAAGTACAGGATTAAGGTTCGGTAAAATATGTGAGAAACTGTGTAAATCATCTACCCATAAGTTTACCGGGATGTGGTATTCAGCCGCCAATTGCTTAGCTAAGCGCCAGGTCACTCCAATATCGCCATAGTTGTCGACAACAGTGCAAAAGATGTCCCAGTGTTTAACGCGTTGAGTGTGATCTGTTGTGGTCATAAATAGAGGTGAAGTACATCATTAATGTAAAATTTGAATAGTAAAAAAGCGGCAAATGCCGCTTTTTTGTTGGGTAAAGCCAGAATTAATCTGCTAATTCTGCTAAGCACATTTCTTCATAAATTAGCTTAACCCAGCCATCAACACGCTCTTCAGTAAGTTCAGGTTGACGGTCTTCATCAATCCCTAAGCCTACAAAGTGCTTGTCGTCTGCCATGCCTTTAGAGGCTTCAAAATTATAGCTTTCAGATGGCCAGTGACCAATGATAATACCACCGCGAGCTTCAACAATGTCACGTATCATGCCCATTGCGTCAAGGAAGTATTCTGCATAGTCTTCCTGGTCACCACAACCAAAAATAGCCACTAACTTATCGGTAAAGTCGATTTGCTCAAGCTCAGGGAAAAAGTCATCCCAATCGCACTGCGCTTCGCCGTAATACCAAGTTGGAATGCCAAACATAAGCAAGTCGTATTCAGCGATTTGCTCTTTGGTGCTCTTAGCGATGTCTTTAACATCGAGCATGCTTTTGCCCAGTTTTTTCTGGATCATTTTGGCTACAGCTTCGGTGTTACCTGTGTCGCTACCGAAAAAAAGACCTACAGTTGCCATTGTCTATCCTTTAAATATCTAGTTCGCGTTGTGCGATGTTCTAAAAACGTCTCAGTTGTCGAGTTGCTGTTGCAGAATAAATTCGATTAACTGGCTACGGCTGATGTTACTGTTCAAAGCTTGTTGGTTCAAGGCATCATACAAATCTTGTGACACTTTTAACTCTATTCGCTTTAAACCGTTAGCGCGATCACGCTGAATTTGGTTACGCTTATTGATCTTTAATTGCTGTTCCCGAGAAAGTGGGTTACTTCTCGGACGCCCTCGGCGTGTTTCACTGGCAAAAAGGTCAATAGTCGTTCTATCTGTTGTTTCTTTTGCCATTGTATTTTAACCGATCCCAGAGCCTTCCCAGGTCATCTGTATAATACCTTTTGCAATAAACCCGGCACAGCCGAGAAATAACACTGCCCAAACAATATATCGACCAAATTTAGGGACATCACCTTGTTTAAGCACATCATGGATTGCCATGCCGATAAAAAAGAATATCGACGCAAAAAACAAGTTAAGCCCAACGGCTTCAATTTGATCCATGTACTGATTTAACATACTTCTACCTTCGCTTTAGTCATGTCTGGCGAAAAGAGGGCGCGAATATATCACATCGTGTCAGAATTGGGTATGTGCAAAACAGTAAATTATTAAAATTTACCCTTGGTTTTGCTCAATAAACTCAGCCACGATACGATTGAATATCTCAGGCTTTTGAGCATGCAGCCAATGACCTGTGCCATTTAAGGTTTTTGCGGTCACTTGAGGAAATTGACGGACAATTTCATCACGGTGTTCTGCAGTAACATAATTCGATTCGCCGCCGCGTATAAACAGTGTTGGCTTGTCAAAATGCACATCAGAGCTAATAGGCAAATCCCAACCAATAATACGCGGGTAACAATGAATTAGACCATCAAGATTCATCTTCCATTCAAAACCTGTGTCAGTACGTTGCAGGTTTTTCAATAGAAATTGAGACGTTGCTTCATCAATACCTGAGCTGATCAAATGGGCCAATGCCGATTTACGGCTGGTATGTTCGTCAAAGACTAAACTGGTTAACGCTGCAAACACGGTTTGATGACGCGGTTCGTATGCCACAGGTGCAATATCGGCTACCACCAGACTTTTTACTCGCGTTGGATGTAATAACGCCATGGCCATGGCTATTTTTCCGCCCATAGAATGGCCTACAACATGTGCGCCAGAGATCTGCAATTGGTCTAATAAATCCACCATCGCATTGGCAAGAGACGGGTAATCCATGTTGTCCCAATGCTCGCTTAATCCATGATTAGGCACATCAACGCGAATAACCTGATGGTTTTGTTGTAATACACTAGCGAGGTTTTTTAAGTTATCAAGGTTGCCAAATAATCCATGAATCAGCAGGACGGCTTCACCTTGACCTTGAGAGATATAATGCATAACGCGATAAACTCGTGACAACAATCAATTTGGCTGAATTTTGCGGCAATGGGTTAAGCAAATCAAGTTTTGCTGACCGTCTGAACCATAATTGCTGTAATTTTACCCGTGAAATAATAAATTTTAGCGAATATGCGCCATTAAATGATTTTGCTACTTTATTAGTAGGTTAAGCTTGGCTTACACTGAAGCTATATTTTGATCGCTGCGTAAAAATTTGATCGGCGATCGCGTGTTTAACGAGATTTAACGTAACGTTGAGCCTAAGACAAATAGAAGAATAAGGATGACTCTGATGAAATACATTGAAATTGATGAAGAACTTTATCGCTTTATTGCCAGCAAGACTGAACGCATCGGCGAGAGCGCTTCGGATATTTTACGTCGTTTATTGCATTTGTCAGTGGAAACCGTAGTGGTCGATTTACCCGAGGCCATCAGCGAACCAAGCCTTGAAACTGAACCTGTAGCGGTGAGCGAATCCCAGAGCCAACGTAGTCAGTTATTTAATCAGGCTAAAGCGGCGGTTGAAAAAGTGATTGCGGCACAAGTAGAACCTGAACTTGAAAACGAGCAAGACGCGATTGTTAGCAGTATTGAATTTAAATCTATCGTTAATGAACATTTATTATCCCAACAAAAAGGGGCAGTGGGTCGTTTCATGTGGTTGCTTGGTAATTTACAAGCTGCAACGGGTAGCGACTTTACTAAAGTGCTCGATATTCAAGGTAAAGGACGTTTGTATTTTGCCCGTTCAAAACAAGCGTTATTAGAGTCGAGCCCGTCTTCAAATCCTAAAGAGATTGGTGCCAGTGGCTTTTGGGTAACCACCAATAATAATACCGCCAAAAAGCAAGCCATCTTTATTGAGGTATTAGAGCATTTAGGTTGCGACAGTGAATACGCCCGCACCATTGCAGAATATATTTAAGTTTGTCATCAACCCGTTAATTTACTCGTAGGAGACCACTTGTGGCTATTCATCAACGCGCAGGACAGCAAGCTTTACAAACGGATTTAGTGAATATCCCTAAATTGATGAGTCACTATTATCGTATTATTCCCAACGTGGAAGACGTACAGCAAAAAGTGACATTTGGTACCTCTGGCCATCGCGGTAGTGCATTTAATGCCAGTTTTAACCAAAATCACATTTGGGCCATTGCCCAAGCGGTTGTTGATTATCGTCAATCAGCGGGCATAACCGGGCCGATGATTGTCGGTTTTGATACCCATGCCTTGTCTTATGCTGCATTTATGTCGGTGGTTGAAGTATTAACAGCAAATCAAGTCAAAATGCTTATTCAAAAAGACGATGGTTTTACACCTACCCCTGTGGTGTCGCAAGCCATTGTTCGTGCAAATTCGACAGCACCTGCCGCGTTAATCGATGGGTTAATTATTACTCCGTCGCACAATCCTCCACAAGATGGTGGCATTAAGTACAATCCTCCTCATGGTGGCCCAGCTGAAGGTGACATCACTAAAATCATCGAAACCAAAGCCAATGAGTATTTAGCTAATCAGCTTTCAGGGGTTAAAAAAGTCAATTACGGTGTTGCGGTAAAATCGGGCTGGATTGATGAGGTAGACTTTATCGCGCCGTATGTTGAGTCACTTGCACAAGTGATAGACATGGATGCGATTAAAAAAGCCAATATTCGTTTAGGTGTCGATCCCCTTGGTGGCTCAGGTATTTATTATTGGGAACACATTGCTGCGCAATATGGGCTTAATATTACTTTGGTTAATGACAGAGTCGACCCGACCTTTGGTTTTATGCCGCTGGATAAAGACGGTAAAATTCGCATGGATTGCTCGTCTCCTTATGCCATGGCAGGCTTGCTAGCCTTCAGCGAAGATTATGATTTGTGCGTCGGTAACGACCCAGATTATGACCGTCACGGTATTGTTTGCCCAGGTTTTGGCTTAATGAATCCGAACCATTACTTAGCCGTGGCGATAGATTATTTAATGACTCATCGTCCACAATGGTCTGAATCATTATCGGTAGGTAAAACATTGGTCTCTAGCGCAATGATAGATCGCGTTTGTGCTGCATTAGGCCGTCAATGTTTAGAAGTGCCAGTCGGCTTTAAATGGTTTGTTGATGGTTTAGCCCAAAGCACGATTGCCTTTGGCGGTGAAGAAAGTGCCGGCGCGGCGTTTTTAAAACGTGACGGCAGCACTTGGTGTACTGATAAAGACGGCTTTATTTTAGCGTTGTTAGCCGCTGAAATATTAGCGGTGACGGGTAAAACACCGGCGCAGCGTTATAAAGAGCTAACCGACCAATTTGGCGAAAGTTTTTATACTCGTATCGATAGCCCAATAAGCCTTAAGAAAAAAGCCAAGTTTGAATTACTTAACGCGCAGAGTTTTACCGATACTGAGCTGGCGGGTGAAACCATTACTGCGATTTTAAGCCATGCGCCGGGTAATAATGCAGCGATAGGCGGGATTAAAGTGACCACCGAAAACGGTTGGTTTGCGGCTCGTCCATCTGGCACTGAAGCGCTATTTAAAATCTACGCTGAAAGCTTTATTAGTCAGCAGCATCTTGAGAGTATTATTTCCCAGGCGCAAACCATGATTGATTCAGCGTTAAAAGGTTAAGGCTGATCTAGTTTGCTCATAATAGGTTAAGTTTGCGGTTGAACTTTTAATCAAAAATAAAAAAGCACTGAATAATCAGTGCTTTTTTTGTGTTTAACAGTGAGGGTTATGCGAGATCAAATCGATCGGCATTCATCACTTTTGTCCACGTGTTAACGAAGTCCTGTACAAACTTCTCTTTTGCATCGTCTTGGGCGTACACTTCAGCGTAAGCGCGTAAAATTGAATTTGAACCAAAGACCAAGTCAACCCGTGTTGCGGTCCACTTCACTTTATTTGTGCTGCGTTCAACAATTTGATACTCGTTTTTGCCGACAGGTTTCCAAGTGTTTGACATGTCGATTAAGTTTACGAAAAAGTCGTTTGAAAGCACGCCAACGTTGTCAGTAAATACTCCGTGTTGAGTGTTGTCGTAGTTAGTGCCCAGCACGCGCATACCGCCTACTAATACTGTCATCTCATGCGCGGTTAAGCCCATAAGCTGAGTGCGGTCTAACATCATTTCTTCTGGTTGCACAACATAGTCTTTCTTTTGCCAGTTACGATATGCATCGTGAAGCGGCTCTAACACTTCAAATGACTCAACATCGGTTTGCTCCTGGGTTGAATCACCACGACCTGCTGTGAATGGCACAGTGATATTAACGCCAGCAGCTTTAGCCGCTTGTTCAACCGCTGCAGTGCCGCCCAGTACAATTAAGTCAGCCATGCTTACTGGTTTGGTTAATCCTGCTTTAATCGTGGTTAATGCGCTGAGTACTTTTTGCAGTCTTGCGGGTTCATTGCCTTGCCAATCTTTTTGAGGCACAAGCTGTATACGGGCACCATTTGCGCCGCCGCGGAAATCTGATCCACGGAAAGTACGTGCGCTGTCCCATGCGGTTGACACTAACTCGGCAACCGACAAACCACTGGCTAAAATTTTCGCTTTTAACTCACTGATTTCTGGCTCCGTTAAACGGTAATCCACTTGCGGCACAGGGTCTTGCCAAATTAACTCTTCAGCAGGTACATCGGGACCAAGGTAACGACTCTTAGGACCTAAATCACGGTGTGTTAATTTAAACCAAGCACGGGCGAAGACGTCTGAGAAGTAGGCAGGGTCTTTATAAAAACGTTCTGAAATCTTACGATATTCAGGATCCATTTTCATTGCCATGTCTGCATCTGTCATCATGGGTTCGACTTTAATTGACGGGTCTTCAACGTCTGCTGGCTTGTGCTCTTCTTTAAGATCGATAGCTTTCCATTGCCAGGCTCCTGCTGGGCTTTTGGTCAATTCCCAATCGTAATTCAGTAATAGCTCAAAGTAGCCGTTATCCCATTGTGTTGGGTTAGTGGTCCATGCACCTTCAATACCACTTGTTACAGTGTCTCGGCCAATACCGCGGCTGGTTTTGTTTAACCAACCTAAGCCTTGATCTTCTAATTCAGCACCTTCAGGATCGGGGCCTAAGTTTTCTGCACGGCCATTTCCGTGTGACTTACCTACAGTGTGTCCACCCGCGGTAAGGGCAACGGTTTCTTCGTCATTCATTGCCATACGGGCAAAGGTAATGCGAATATCGTGTGCGGTTTTAATTGGGTCAGGGTTACCGTCAACGCCTTCAGGGTTAACGTAAATCAAGCCCATCATCACGGCTGCAAGTGGATTTTCAAGGTCTCGTTCACCAGAATAACGGCTATGTTCTGAACCGCTTGGCGCTAACCATTGTTTTTCAGAGCCCCAGTAGATGTCTTTTTCTGGGTGCCAAATATCTGCACGTCCACCAGCAAAACCAAAGGTTTTTAAACCCATTGATTCATAGGCAACCGTACCGGCCAAAATGATTAAATCAGCCCATGAAAGTTTGTTGCCATATTTCTTTTTAATAGGCCATAAAAGACGACGCGCTTTATCTAAATTGCCATTATCTGGCCAGCTATTAAGTGGAGCAAAACGTTGGTTACCTGTGCCAGCGCCGCCACGGCCGTCAGCAATACGGTAGGTGCCGGCAGAATGCCAAGCCATACGGATCATCAATCCACCATAATGTCCCCAGTCAGCGGGCCACCAATCCTGGCTATCGGTCATTAATGCAGTGAGATCTTGTTTAACGGCTGCAAGGTCTAAAGATTTGAAGGCTTCGCGATAATCGAAATTGGGATCCATAGGATCAGATTTGCTGTCATGCTGATGAAGGATGTCGAGGTTAAGTGCTTTTGGCCACCATTCCATCACATCATTTGATACTGAGGTATTACCGCCATGATTGACAGGGCACTTACCGAGCGATTGCTGAGCTTTTTCCATGAGATGTTCCTTTATCACTAAAATAGTTTAAACGTTAAGCATCATTGGATTACTTTTTCAGGCTAACTGAGTGTGATGACAAATTAAAGCAACTTTTATCTATCTGTTTAATCGGTTTTACTAATACACATAAATGCACCCAAAAACTGTTTAATAATAGTACAGTTATATACAAATTAGATTAAAGAATTACTTGTAGCAGAAGTATGATCTAGGTCATTAAACATATGGATGCATGGTAAAGGCTTGTCAATGAATGTCGGCAGGTAAAAAGGATAGAGGAAAAGCGTGTGGTGCCAGTTTTTTCTGACACCACAGAGGCTTGATGTTACTTATAAATATTTAATCCATGCTTGCTTGCTGGCTTGTTTATAGGCACTAAATCGCTTTACGGGATAATATAAAAGCACGATTAAGCTTAGGGCTATCAGCCAAACCCAAGCCATATTATCGACGCCTAACAGCTCACCATGATTAGCGCCAAACACGTATTTACTGATCCCATAAAGTAGTAATAATACATACAAATGAAGAATATAGAAAAACATGGGGACAGAGCCAAAAGTCGACAGTACTTGGCCAAACTGATTGTTTAAGCGCTCAAAGCCCACTAAACCGATAAACATCACCCCTAGGGTTATCAGTAAAAAACTTAACGAAGGAGGATATTTAGTTAAATTAAATATCGACATTAATGACTCACCTAAATGGGAGCCCAATTGCCATGGTAAGGTTTCACCATAAATATTGCCGCCTCGTAAGATAATAAATAAAGTTAAGCAAGCAAGCCCCAACAGAAGCAATTTACGTTGTCGGCTGTTGGCGAGTGATGATTTTGCAAATATAGGGCCGGCAGCATAACCCAGTAAAATGACTCCCATCCACGGCAGTGCGGGATAACTTATTTTGACTTTTAACGCGCCATCGGCAATTAAATAGCCGCGATCATGCAATATAGTCCAGACACTATATCCCCACTCATTTGGCATAAATTGAATTGGGGTTAATAGATTATGACCAAATACTATCGTAAATCCTAACAGCGCCATGATTGGCCGCGGTAAATTAATTAACGCGGCTAAGGTTAGCATGCTTAAACCTATGACCCAGATGACCTGCAACCACAAGGTATGGTAGTTGCCCATCCAAGAAATATTGATCACCAGTATTTCAAGCCCAATTAAAAACAGTCCACGTTTGATTAAAAACTCCCGTGCTGAGCGTGGCTGTAATGGGTTTCGATTAGCATAAAGCCAGGCTGATACGCCTGTTAAAAACACAAACACTGGTGCACAGAAGTGCGCAGCAAAGCGGCTGACAAACAATTCCCATGACGTGGTGCTTAAATCCATCGGGTCGCTTACTTGCATGTGCAGGTAAAATCGTTCACGAACGTGATCTAATAACATAATGAGCATAACGGCGCCGCGCATCATATCAATACTGCTGATCCGTTTAGCTTTTATTGCGCCATCCATAGCATTAGCCTGCTGATTAGAACTCATAAGACACACTCACTTTGACACTGCGCGGTTCGCCTGGTACAGCCCATAATGCTGAGTAACTGTTAGCGATGTAATGTTCGTCAAATAGGTTTTCGATGGCAAGGCCTAGATTGATATTGTTATCAAGGCGGCTATTTACAAAGAGCCCGACTAACTGGTAAGCCGATAATTGAAACTCAGGATCGACAGCATCGCCAAGTCTTGAATCGACATAACGCCAGTTAATTCCGGCATTACCATCAATATTAAAAACGGATAAGTCTTGTTTAATTATCACACTGGCAGTGTGTTTGGGGACATTGACTAATCTGCTGCCAGCACTCACCATCACGCCCCAATCAGGGTTAATCACTTCATTGACTGTGCGGGTATCCAGGTAGGCGTAAGACAGTTTTGCCGTTACACTATCAGTTAAATCGGCATCAAGGTCGACCTCAACGCCTGTACTTTTCGCTTCACCTAAGGTGGCCGAAAAGCCTACGTTGACAGGATCCGCGGTTAAAATATTACTTTTCTTGGCATCAAAAATCGCCACCGTACCCGTTAATGGCATATCTTGACGCCATTGAGTCATAAACTTTATCCCAGCTTCGACAGAGGTACTTTCTTCTGGAGCAAAAGCACTGCCAGCATAATCGGTACCCGATACGGGTAAATAGCCTTCGGAATACACGGAATAAACACTGAGTTCATCTGAGTAAACGTACACTAAACCGATTTTAGGACTGACCCGTTGATCGGATTGTGATGACGCAATTTGGGTGACAGCATCGTCAATTTGTTGATCGTAAGCATCAAAACGTAAGCCTAGCTGCAATTTCCATTTGTCGGTTAAATCCATTTGGTCTTGAATGTAAGTGCCCCATGCATGTTGCTGCTCTTGCTTTTGATACAGAGGACTGACATCAGGTTGAATATTGCTGTACACCGGTTGAAAGATATTGATTGCATAATCACCTTTACTACCACGGTAGCGATAAAGCCCGGTGTATAATTGATAATCGTAGGCATCAACGCCCACTAACAAATTATGATTAATGTTTCCCGTCATTACGCTACCGCTGATCTCAAATCGCACCGCATGATCGACCGAGTTATAGTCACGGTAGCGATGTTGGCGGGTGAGGGTTTCACCGTCGTCATATAATGATTGGCGGCTTTGCGCTAGCTCCGCATCTGAAGAAAAGCCGTTTAATGTCGAATAACGGTAACCGTAGCCAGCAGACAAAGACCATTGTTGATTGAGTTGATTGTCATAGGTGAGCTGATGACTTTGTGCCTCAATCTCAGTAGCACCATCATTGGGATCGCCTAAATAACGCGACCTTGGTACGGTATTGATATTGTTGTCGATAACCACGATACCACGATCAAATAACTGCTCTTGCTTGAGGTATTCCATTTCATACAATAACGAACTGTCGTCATTTATTTGCCAACGAAAAGATGGCGAAACCACCTTTTTATTGCTAAATACTTCATCTCTAAAACTGCCATAATCTTGCCAAGCACCGTTAATTCTAAAGGCGATGTCTTCACTTAAGCCTGTGGTGAAATCGCCTTCGAGTCGATATTGATCTTCACTGGCAGCCGATGCTTTAAGAAAACCGCTGGTTTCATATTGTGGTTTTTTTGTAATGATGTTGATGGTGCCACCCGGTTCAGAACGACCATAAAGTGCTGACCCCGGGCCTTTTAGTATTTCGACGTATTCAACATTCGACAAGTCGCGGTGGCCACTGAATGCACGGCCGCCATTAAAGCCATTGATTAAATATCCAGAGGGAATATTTTCATTTCCTGGAAATCCTCGTAATGAAAAACTGTCCCATAATCCACCACCGTCATTTTGTCTGGCGATACTGGATGAAAAATCCAATAACTCTTGAAACCGAGTCACACCAGTGTCTGAAATCAAACTGCTGTCTAATACGGTTATCGCTTGTGGAAGCTCCTGACTTGCTACATTGCCTCGATATGCCTGGCGATAGTGAATACTGATCCGTTCTATCTCGGCTGTACTTTGTGCCACTGGCTTAGCTTGAGTTAAGGTAGGTGTTAACTCAGACTCAGCGGCCATGATATTGACGCTAACAGAAAATAGGGTGCAAGCCCCAATTGAATAAAGGTTTGGTTTTAATAAGGTTTTCATTGTCTCTCCGACAAACAGCAAACAACATTGAGCCATAACAAATGCAAGGCATTCATGCCACACAATTGGTTAAGCTAATCGATAAAATTAAATAATTTATGAGGCTGTTTGCGGTGGAGCGCGAGTATTAAAAAAACGCGTAAACTGCGAGGTAAATGAAATTAATTGGAATTGTTGACGCACATAAGATTGCACCATAACAGGTACAATGTAAGGAGTTGAGGTGATGACATTTTGAAGTTGATGTAACGACGAGCAATGAACACTGTGATGTTTTGCCGTGTCTTCAATGTGAGTGATGCTGTGGATCGATGAGGCGACAGACAGCAAAATCACCATGGCAATGAGCCACAGTGCTAAAAAATGCTTATTGTCTTTGTGATACGCCAATGCCGACCCCTTGTTTTTAGGTTGGCGATTGTAAATGACTAGCATTTACATTAGCAATGATAAAAATAATTATTTACAGATTAACGCACTCCATTAACCGAGCGAACTTTGATTAACCGAGCTAACTTTGGCTTGTGACTGCGTATAACAGCTTATTCAAAAAGGGTGGGAAAGGGTTAATGGGCCGATGAGCGGATAGGTTGAATCAATTGTTCCCCTATCACGTCTTTTGGCATAGGTTTGCCAAAAAAATAGCCTTGGGCTAAATCGCATCCCAATGATTTGATTAAGTCTGCGGTGTCTTGGTGTTCTATGCCTTCGGCAACCACGGTACATGCTAAATGCTTGGCCAAATAAATCACCGATTTTACAATCGCAAGATCGGCATCTTGATGATGGATATTGCTGATAAATGAGCGGTCAATTTTAATTTGCTGAATGGGCAAATCACGCAACATCTCAAGGGATGAAAAGCCAGTCCCAAAATCATCAATACTGAATTTACCGCCTAACCTGGCAATGTAATTCATCGTCTGCTTAGCTTGCTCTGCATCTATCATCATTGCACTTTCTGTGATTTCGAACATCACCTTTTGCGATGTGTGGTTATTTTTGATTAGCGTGGAGACTTTATTCACGAGTTTAGTGTCGTGTAAATCTTTAGCGGACAAATTAATGTGAATACATAAGGCTAAACCCAGCGATTCAAAATAAACCATGTCCTTGGCCACTTGTAGCATAACCCAGGTGGTAATCTGATTAATTAACGTAGTTTGCTCAGCAATGGGGATAAATAGGCTAGGGCAAAAATAACTGCCATCGGGCCGAGGCCACCTTATCAACGCTTCTACACCATAAAATTGTTGATTATCCATTTTAACAATTGGTTGATACCATAATTCAAACTCTTGTAACTCAATGGCTTGCTTTAATAAAGCACTGATGTTGACCTTTTCAACCGCATTACTATTAAGGCTTTGGTCATAAAGACAAAATGGAGCGGATAAATGTTTACTGGAGTACATGGCAATGTCGGCTTGCTGCAGTAGCTGACCTATTTCTATAGCTTGGCTTGGATAATGGCTTACCCCCACACTGGCCCCGACAAGTAAGTCATACGTTTCAATTGAAAAGCCATTTTCGAGTGCCAAGTGGATAGTGTTTATGGTGGTAACGATTAATGATGGGTCGATTTGAGTGTCAATGACCGCAAATTCATCGCCGCCTAACCTGAACAGTTGCGCAGAACGGGGCAGGTGATCTTGGATACTTTTACCCACCTCAATTAATAATAAGTCGCCGTAATAATGGCCCAATGCATCATTGACTTGTTTAAAGCGATTTAAATCAATTAATAATAAGCTAAATGGTTTACCTTTTGCGACTTGTTCGGTTAACGAGTCCATCAGGTATTTGCGATTCGGCAGGCCCGTTAGACTGTCGTGCAGAGCAATATTTCGCTCACTAATGACTAACTTCTCTACTTTTAGCAAGCTGAGTAAGCTAAGGCGAGTCACCAATACCACAAAGCCACCACCAAAGAGCATGATCACGCAAAAAATGATATCAGGCGTCGCAATCTCATGATGCTCACACAAATAATAAAATACGCCGAGATAACCCATTATAAAAAAGACAATGAGTGAGCGCAGTATTCGCCATCCTAGGCTATTGTCTTTGTGGCAAATGTCAGTTACTGCTCGCAAGCTGTAAACTAATAATCCGATCCCTAATACAAGCATTAACAAAGCTAATATCTGTAACAATCGTAATTTCCTGTGTCAATGAACGGTGATGAGCGACATAACCTAAACCGCAAGAAGGACGTTTTATCCGAATTAGGGTATTGATTCTAGCGTGTCGTCAGTAGTGTGTAGTCATAAGGAGGAGATTAAATCAGTTTACCTTGTATGGTTGCTATTCTTCGTAATTTTATTGCTTCAATAAAGCTGAGTGAAATCATTTATATTGGAACGTTGGCTGCTAAGCAGAGATTGAATACAGTGATATCACTATAGTGTAAGAAAGGATTTTTTGCCTACATGGTGTTGCTTGAATATTAACAATAATGATGCGATTACCCCATTACTGAGATAACCGCATCGTTTATCGTTAACCTGTTAACGGATAGAGCTGACTAGCCTCTGTAACCAAATAACTTTTGTTCCATAATCGCTTTACCCACAGCCTCAGGCACGGCATCAACCCATTCACCTTGACCACGGCAGATTTGCTGTAATATTTCACGAGAAAAAATATTAAACAAATCAGGATTACTGGATTCAATACTGGTGATAAAGCCGTTATCCAGTACATGACGGAATAAGTAACGTAAGTTATTAGGCACGCTGAGGGTATTTAAATCATTGATTTCACCTTTTTCATCTTGTTCAGGGTAAACGAACAACCGGGTGTTATCAGGGAATAATTTACCAAAAGCCTCAAGAATACCGCCTTCCATACCACGGTAATATTCTTCGTCAAAAATTTGTTTGATATTGACAATACCCACCACAATCCCAATTTGTAGCTGTGTATATTGACGGAAATAAGCGCGTAATGAGAAGTAACGGGTGTAATCCGAAATCATCACGTTATAACCTAATAAATTAAGTAATTTAACGCGTTCCATAATGTCTTTTTCAGACATGTTGGCATCTTTACCGTGTAGGTCATTGAGCGATATTTCTGCAATTAATACGGTATTTTTATCAGTGACACCTTCTTGTGTCGAAAAGGCTTTGTAGCCTTGCTGGATCATATCCACATTGAGGTTGGTAACAGGTTTAAATGAACCTCGAATGGTTAACACGTTCTTTTTGTAAAGCATATCGGCAGGTACCGCGACAGTGCCGTCCGCTTTGAACATAATTGCACGGGTTTTCCAGCTACGAATAAGGTGGATGTTTTTAGCCTGGTTATCGACGTCTTCAAAATACGGACCTTGAAAATCAATGCAATCAATTTCAATACGATTGGCTTTCATGTTATCGGTTAACGAGTCGATAATCATTTTTGGGTCTTCAAAGTAGTAGTAACTGGCATAAATGAGGTTGACCCCCAAAATGCCTAACGCTTGTTGCTGAGCTTCAGCAGTATCGTCAAACATGCGCACATGGACAATGATGTTAGATGGCTCTGCACCTGGGTACATTTGAATTCGCACACCACACCAGGCATGACATTCATTTTTGCGATTAAAACTTTTAGCCGATACCGTAGTGGCATAACTAAAATAACGTGATGATTTTGAACGCACCCCACCAACACGATCGACAACAAGATCGAATTCTTGTTCCATCATTGCAAGTACACGGGCTTTACTGACATAACGACCATCTTCTTGGACACCGTAAATCGCGTCAGAGAACTTCATATCGTAGGCAGACATGGTTTTAGCGATCGTTCCTGCTGCAGCACCCGCGACAAAGAAGTTACGTGCTACTTCTTGGCCTGCGCCAATTTCAACAATAGTGCCGTATTTCTTTTCGTCTAAATTGAGACGAAGGGCTTTTTCTTTGGTGCCACGCGAACTGACTTGCTTATCCATATTATCTCCACACGATTTACAACTAACGTTTACTCACTGCCCGCAATGTTATCGCAACAGTCTATATCTGTCAGTGTTAGATTGAAATTATTGAGTTTTATTGTGTCAACGCCTGAGTGTTAACGGCGATTAGTTAACGGGCACATCTAACATTGTTTGTAAAAAAACGGCCGAAAAAGGCGCTTTTTGTTGTTTTTTAATTTGTGGGCTCAAGCCGTTTTCAATGAGCACAAACAAATAGTCATGGCCATTGCTGGCTTTAACTCTGCCGGCCAAATTGGCCACGCCTAACATGCTGCCAGTTTTGGCAAACACATGATTTTTTAGCGGTGATTTATTAAAGTAGCGTTTATAACGCAAGGTGCCACTGACGCCAGACTCTGGCAGGGTATCGAGTAAAAAATGATATTCCGGCATTCGATAAACCGTGGTTAATACACTTAATACTTGCTCTGCACTGAGTAAATTATACCGTGACAACCCAGAGCCGTCGGCTAAATTAGCATCGGCCAAATCAATCCCTAGCGAATACAAAATGGCTTTCATGGCCTGACTACTGCGGGCAAAATCACTTGGCGATTGAAAATAAGCTTCGCCCACTTTTTTTAATAAACTGTCAGCAATTAAATTGTCAGATTTTAATAGCATGGTCGATAACAATTCAGTTAATGGGGCAGAGTGATGACTGGCAATTAATTGCCGCTGACCGCCAGACGGTGTGAGCTGTGCGCGGCTCAACGCCATCGGTGCGTTGTGCTGTATGCCTAAGGCGGTAAGTTGCTTAGCCACGATATGTTGGGCATAAAGCGCCGGTTCAGTAATGGCGATAGCTAGCGGCAGTGATTTCGCGCCAACGTGACACCCGCTAAGGTGGTAACGATTATTATCAAAGCGACTCAGTGTGAGCTGGCAAGCAGGCTGGCTATTGGCCTGTGTGTATACCGAACCAACAGGTGCGACTTTGTATTGTGAGCTGGCAACAACCGGATTAACAAAGTACGCTTCGTTGGTGATGTTAATTGGGCGTTTACCCATCATACTAATACTGGCTGTTTTGTCGTAGCCTGTGGTCGATAAACGGCCATAAACGCAATTCTTATCAATAATAAACGGTGAAATAGGTGCAGCATAACAAATGCCTAAATCGTCCCACACCCAGCCTGGTGCTTGTAATTGGCTGTCTTGATCGCTGACTAACACCACCTGGCCATCAATTTTTCTAATGCCCAAATTTTTGAGTGAAGTCAGTAATTGCTGTAAATCTTGATACGTTAATGTTGGATCGCCACTAAACTCGATGTAAATATCACCCTGATAAACGCCATTCTTAATCTGCTGTTTATTGAGGGGGGAACTGGCATAAGTACTCAATTGCGTTTGATAGTAAAACCCACGACCTAACTGTTTAGTTGCTGCTAGTGCCGTGAGTAATTTTTGGATACTTGCGGGCTGCATTAATGATTGGTTGTTGTAAGTAAATACTGCTTGTTGGGTCGTCATGTCCCACACGCTAATACCAAGTTGAGAGTAGGCAGGTTTAAGTAACTGCAACATGCTCTCTAGGTATTGTGCTGCCGGTTTTGGCGCTGACTCATCAGAGGCCAATGGGACTTCAGTGACGAAGCTTTGCGGTACCGTTATTTCTGCAATGGCAACTGGCGCCATCACAACATGAGCCGCCATAACAGTTAAACTGGCAACAAAAGTCCATAAACGCGTAACACGAGGCTGCTGTGGTTTATTGTGGGGTAACGCCGTTAAAAACGGTAAATGCATATAGGCCTACAACTTAGTTAACGTGCGATTTAGTCAAGGTACAATTTTGTTAACGTGCAACTTAGTCAATGTGCAATTATGATCAATGCTTTACACAGTTTAGGTATTTTAGCGTAACAAATTATTCGCTGATACGACTATTGCACCCACAGCTTAAATATATTGCCGCGATATGCGCAAACCTATTCCATTTATGCTTACCTTTGGGTGTCGTTAGCTAAAATGTTGTATTTTGAATCGCAAAGGGCATGTTGCAAGTGGATACCGCTGTGCAGTTAGTCAGCAGATTGGTAATTATTTAACGCTGTTGTGTTTATTTTAGCCAAAGAAAGCCATTAAAACCGCCCTAAAGGAAGAAACATCTTGCTCATCACCTTGTTAGTCGGTAATTTCTATCAGCTAAATTATGCGTCAAAGACATGTTTTACTTGTGCTGCTTCTCTATTAAGCCCAATGAACCTGAAAATAAACTGCGCTTTAGCTTATGATAGACGTTGTGTCAGGTTTGATAAAACGGATACCAATATCACATAGAAAAAGCACCAGTGCTTTAGTTGATTAAAACACACGATATCGAAATATCACCGCCCACATAATCATAACGATAGGCTGTGAAGTTTGTTATTTTGCTCATCACATTATGATGAGCACTCATTTTAAGGAGGATGCCTTGCTGGATAAGTTAGGTGGTATTGCGCTAAAAGCTGATGCTGTATCTTGGTTACTTAACCCCCAAGATTTTAAACAAGCATTATTAGCTAGAATTGCGTCAGCAACATCTTCAATTTACATTGCAGCTTTATATGTTGAAGACGATGAAGCCGGGCGTGAAGTGTTGCATGCGTTGTTAGCCGCTAAAGCGCGCCAACCAGATTTAGACATCAAAGTATTAGTGGATTACCATCGTGCTCGTCGTGGTTTAATTGGCCATAAAGGCGACAGTGGTAATTACATTATGTACCGCAATTTGATGGCCGAAGCATCTCATCCTTTTGACATTATTGGTGTGCCTGTAAAATCGCGCGAGTTCATGGGGGTGTTACACCTTAAGGGCTTTATTATTGACGACGCGGTGATATACAGTGGCGCGAGTATCAATAATATTTATTTGCAGCAAAAAGACAAATACCGTTTTGATCGTTATCACCTAATTGAGTGCGCAGAGTTAGCGCGCAGCATGCGAGATATGATCAAGCAAGATATCGTCAACGACTCTGCTGTGTGCGTATTGACCCAGCCATTAGAAAGCGAATGCAACCCAGAAAAGCAAGACATTAAGAGCTTTAAGCATCGACTGTCTCAAGCGCATTATCAATACAAAACCACCACAGTGGGAAATCGTGTTACCCCATTGTTAGGTTTAGGGCGCAAAAACAATTTACTTAACGACACTGTGATTAAGTTGGTTGAAAGCGCGAAACAACAATTGTTTATTTGCACGCCTTATTTTAACCCGCCAGCAATTTTAAGCCGAGCGTTAGCTAAGCATCTGCGCGAGGGTAAAAAGATTGATATTGTTGTGGGCGACAAAACAGCGAATGACTTTTATATTCCCCCAGAGCAAGACTTTTCTACCATTGGCGCTCTGCCTTACATGTATGAGCAATCGTTACGTAAATTTGCGAAACGTCAGCAATGGGCCATCGAAAATGGACAGCTAAACATACATTTGTGGAAAGATGGCATTAACAGTTTTCACTTAAAGGGCATCAGTGCAGATAACCGCAAACACCTGATTACGGGCTCTAATCTTAATCCTAGAGCATGGGCATTAGATTTAGAAAATGGCCTGTTATTGCATGATGAGTCGGGCAGTTGGAAAGAATCGTTTATTGCTGAACAGCAACATATCTTGTTGCACACTGAGCGACTGTTCCACTACAGCCAGATTGATACCTTACACAAATACCCTAAGCCGGTAAAAAAGGTTATGAATCGTATCCGTCGTTTAAAAGCTGACTTTTTATTGCGTCGTATTCTATAATCTCCGCTACAGCACAGTTGCTTATCCAACTTCCTTCACCACTCTAACGAGTGGTGAAATTTTTTCACATCAGAGCGTTATATGAATCCTGTTGTTAATTCAAAAGCAAAAGCACCACTCCATGCGGTTCATCGCTTGCACGCTTATCGAAAATCATTGTCGACTAAGCCCTTTGGTGCGCGGGGGAAAAAGCTTATTCGCTGTGAATTATGTTTGTTGGGTGAATTGTTTTGTACCTGCGAGCATCGTCAATATTTGGCAACGCAAGTGAGTTTTATGCTGCTGATGTACAATGATGAGGTGTTAAAACCGACCAATAGTGGCCGTCTTATTGCAGACCTGATCCCTGACACTCATGCCTTTTTATGGACACGAACTGATATCGACCAACAGATGTTGGCGTTGTTAGCCGATGAGCGCTATCAACCGTACTTAGTGTTTCCGCAACAATATATTGAAAACCAGCAGCCTATCGTGAATCAAATTTTGCCAGACAATCTACTTCAAGCTAACGGTAAGATGAAAACCCCATTATTGGTTATGCTCGATGGCAGTTGGCGTGAAGCGATTAAAATGTTCCGTAAAAGCCCTTATTTGCATCAAATGCCGGTATTGTCATTCGCCCCAGAAACGCTAGCGACTTATGCATTACGCAAAGGTAGCCATGATTTTCAATTAGGCACCGCGGAAGTGGCATCATTGGCATTAACGGCGGCGCAAGAACCACAAAATGGTGCGGCGCTGTCTGCTTGGTTTGATTTATTTGTCGAATCATCATTGCTCGGTCGTAATCGCCGTGCAAAAGAAACCTTAACGCCCATTGCTCATTACATTAGTGCATTTACGGATGCACTTGCCGCGAGCCAAACACAAACGCTTTGTGATGAATAAATACCATGTGGTATTTGCATATTATTGATTTATACGGGATGCTAAATAACGGTTAACGTGGCTTATGAGTGTTGCTGCTTTACTTTTGTCAGGGATTAATCGCATCATATAAAGCCGCCGATTTGTTTAGCTTACTCAAACAGTTTGTTTACGTAATACCGTTTAGCGACCAGTGTAAAAGTTGGATAGGGTAAATTGTCTCATCATTTGTTTAAGGATTATGTCACGATATTATGGAAGACTTGCTTAAAAGTACTCAGCAATACAGCCCGCAAAAGTTACTCATACTCTTTCGGCTTGAGCCTGGTTGTTTAGGGCCCGATGGCGTTGATCATATCGACACCTTTTGTCAGCTTGCTGAGCGCACGTTAACTCACCTCAATGCCGATGTTTGTCAGTGGTTTATTTCACCTCGTTTTGATAAATCATTAGTTGAGATCCAATATAGTCTTGCCGGCAAAGTCTTACCTCGCGACAAAGCGCTTAAATTTGTACAATCGTTTGAGCAAAACCTCGATACCCTGGAAGAGCGTTTTGAAGATAAGCTCACGCAGTTGATTAATCAATATATTGCCCGTAAACAGGCGCCATAAAGGCAAACCGCTATCAAGTGGCTAATGCAACCAGAATGCAATCAGAACGCAACCAGAATGCAATAAAAGTGCAGTCACACAATGTAATACCAGCACCATGCTCTAATACCTGTATCATAAAATAAGACCCGAAATGATACCAAGTGTGAATGAGCAGAGATGCCGGTTATTAAAAACACGGCAGTAGCAACGATGTCGTCTCAATTTACGCTAACCATTTTATTTGTTAACCCTATGCAGTTTTGGGTTTCATCACCTCTCATAGGGATTCTTTATGTCAACCAGTGACACTATTCATCTTGGCGATACAGCAACGTTAAACGATGCAAATCTGCACCAATTACTGCAACAACAATTTGGTTTCGATCAATTTAGACCCGGTCAACAAGCTGCGATAGAAACGATTTTATCAGGTCATTCAGCGCTAGCGATTTTTCCTACAGGTTCCGGCAAGTCTTTGTGTTATCAATTTTGTGCACAACAGTTGCCTAGTCTAACCTTAGTTATTTCACCTTTACTGGCATTAATGAAAGATCAGCTGGCATTTTTAGCCAGCAAAGGCATTGCCGCCGCCAGTATTGATTCAAGCTTAACTTATGAGCAAACCCAACAAGTCATGCGGGATGTACGCGACAATCGCACCCGGATTTTAATGGTGTCGGTTGAACGTTTTAAGAACGAACGCTTTAGGCAATTTCTGCACTCTGTGGCAATTTCTTTATTAGTGGTTGATGAAGCGCATTGTATTTCAGAATGGGGGCATAACTTTCGTCCAGATTATTTAAAAATTCCGCAGTTTTGTGAGGCGTTCTCGATTCCACAAACCTTGTTATTAACCGCCACCGCCACAGAGCAAGTGAAGCACGATATGGCTTCGCGTTTTGGGCTTGAGCCGCACCATATTATTCAAACGGGTTTTTACCGACCGAATCTTGATTTATCCGTTGTTGCTGTAAGCCAGCAAGATAAAAATAATCATCTTGCGCACTATGTTAAGCATTTTACTGCTGATGGCAGCCCTGGCGCTGGCATTGTGTATGTTACCTTGCAGCAAACGGCAGAAGAGGTCGCGCAGTATTTAATGAGTGAAGGCGTGAATGCTCGCGCATATCATGCGGGTATGGAGCAAGATGCTCGCCAAGATATTCAGCAACAATTTATGGATAATCGCATACAAGTGATTGTGGCCACCATTGCATTTGGCATGGGCATCGACAAATCAGACATTCGCTTTGTGATGCATTATGACTTACCTAAATCGATTGAGAATTACAGCCAAGAGATCGGCAGAGCAGGGCGAGACGATAATGTGTCGCATTGCATTACCTTGGCTAATCTTGATGGCTTAAATACGGTCGAAAATTTCGTCTATGGCGACACGCCAGAACCTGAAAGTATTGCTAATTTGTTGGATATTATTGCCTGCGAGACCGATCAAGGTCGTTGGGAAGTGCAAGAGTTATCCTTGTCTACCGCTTGTAATATCCGTACGTTGCCGCTTAAAACGTTATTTGTGCAATTAGAGCTGATGGATGTGATTAAGCCAAGTTTTGCTTATTTTGCCGACTTTAAATATCGCTTTGTTGAAGACAAGCAAGCAATACTCAATCGCTTTAATGCTGAACGCCAAGTGTTTTTAAATCAAGTCTTTGAGCACACTCAGTTTAAAAAAATCTGGGGACAATTGAATTTTGACAGCTTGTATCAGCAATATGGTAGTGAACGTCAACGCGTGGTGGCCGCGCTAGAATATTTAGCCGAACAGAATTTAATTATTCTTGAAACCAAAAAAATCACTCAGGTGTACAGTGTTAAGCAACATGCCTTGAGTAGCGAATCGCAAAGAGTGCAATTGACGCAACAATTAGCGCAATACTTTAGCGGCAATGAGCATAAAGAAATTGTCCGTATTGGTAAGCTGGTGGATTTTTTTGAGCTCGACACTTGCTTAAGTGCCGCATTAGCTCAATATTTTGATGATCAAGCAGCCCCCAAAACATGTGGCCATTGCAGTGTTTGTCGAGGCGAAATTGCGGTATTATCTAAACAGACGTTGGTTTCATTACCAGATACGGCCAACGTTGCTGCACTGCTAGCGCCTCTGCACCAAGTGGCCCAAGCAAAATCGTTACCCACGGTGACCATCGCAACACAGGCTAAGTTTTTAGCAGGTATGGTGATGCCAAGGTTTAGCCGTATGAAGGTTAAACAATTAGCCGGCTTTGGTCGTTTTAGTGCTTATCGATATCAAGATATTCTGGATGCAGTTAAGAAGGTGAATTCATGAAACCCGTTCCTGAAGCATTATTAAAGAAACACGCCAATTTAGTGCAAACTGAAGGCGTGACTGTTATTTCTCATACTCAACGTGAAACTAATGATTGGGTATTGCAAACCTTGATGATTGAAAATTGTGATGTTCCGTTCAAATACAAGCGTCCTAAACGGTTTAAGAGCTTGCAAGGGCAAAAGGTCAATTTAATTTATTATCCGTCAAAAGAAGTGGTTGCCGGCTTTGAAATTGAAATTATGCAAGTTGTGCGAGTGAGACGGTATTAGCGCGAGTTAATCTCAGTAAAGTCATAAGTGCTAATTGTCAGCACCATTGAAGATAGAGTGATAGCTGCTTGAGCATCAATGGTGTCTCTAAAATGTTGGCAAGGTTTTACATTTCCTATCCCCAATCAACCTGAAGAGGCTCTGAAACATGCTTCTTAGGTTGATAGGCTATATACCCGTTCTGTTAATCCATTTTCTATATCTGCTTTCTATAGCCCGTTTTGTAGATTAATTCTGTAGCTCCATTTTATAGCCAGTTTTGTAGTTCAATTCTGTAATTCAATTCTGTAAATATTAAATCCTATATCGATGAGCCTTATCAATGCAGTGCATTAGAGTCATGCCGCTTATTATCAATAGCTTATTTCGCAAATTATTAATCGCTAAATGTAAATTCACTGGCTGCGCGCCAAATGCGATAACGTAATTGCGCATCTTTAGGAAGATAAAATACTTTGGCTAAACGGCTGTCATACTCTTGAGTTATGGTGTTGTTAAGGCTGATGAATTGGGCCTTTTTAGCTTCTGTACACATCATTTTTGTACTTGGTCCTTGGATAATACTGTCAACTTGGTAGTAAGGATATCCCCAGCCTTCGAGCGCTAATGTGTGGATGTCACCCATTAGGTGCATTTTATTACAATCAACTAGCTTATTCTGGCCAATTTGAATTTCGATCAAATATTGAGATTCATCGTTAAGCTTTGGCAGGGTTAATATATGCTGCACCATGTTTTCTTTAGGTGCAGGGTACATCTTAGTGTCAGCTTGAGTTTTATAATTATCATTGTCCATTACACTGGTTTGAATCACGAGCTGTTGTTGCACTTGTTCCACTTTTGGCATGGCGTAGCCAGTAAAAGAGGTGCTGGCAATCAAGGCGCTGAGTCCAAATGTCAATTGTTTTATGTGTATTGTTGTTTTCATGATTAATCAATTCCCTGTTATGGCAAAGGTTACATATGAGCTGTAATGATGTCTTGTTTAAACGGGTTTATTAATGTGTTCTGACAATGACATGAGTGCCATTATTAAGCGACTCACTGTTTATAAACGTGGCGCTGTTGCAAAAGGGTTATTTTTACACTCATTTTAACATTAAAAGTTTGCTTAATATTAGCAACAACAATTGAGTTTACTTCATAAGTATGACATAACATACTGATAACCTTTGACACATTGCTTTTATCATAAGGTATCGTTCTCGATGCACAATAATCAAAACCTAGAACAAACCTCGCACATATTGCGTTTAGCGTTACCTAAAATGTCCGAGTTGGCAATTCCAGTGACACCGGAAAACTATGCCATTTGGTATGATTATTTTTCCGAGTCCAACCTTAATTTAAAACGTGCTATCGATGGGCTCATTGCCAATGATGTTAAGTTTACTCCAGAAGTTAATTTAGGATTATACAATCGCTTCATTGAGGAGCGTTCGCCTGAAATTATCGAAAACGTCCAAATAGAAACCCAAATATTGATCAATAGTTTGGTGCATAAAATTCAACAGTTGGGTGAAGGTACGGAGTCTTTTTCGACTAATCTCAGTGAGTTTGGCGTTAAATTGCAAACAAAGCCTGACGCAGACGAACTGAACCTCATTGTGTTGAGTATTGCGGCTGAAGTCGAACAAGTGATTGCCAGTAATCGTCATATGTCGACCAGTTTGGTGTCGTTGTCAGATGAAATTGCTAACCTCAAAAGTGAGATGGATAATTTGAGTAAGGTGGCGATGACAGATGAACTGACGTCGCTGAATAACCGCCGAGCTTATGAGCTGTTTGCTTCGGAGCAAATGACTAAATTTACCGATACGCAAACCGTGTGTAGTTTGTTGATGATAGACATCGATCATTTTAAATTGTTTAACGACACGTTTGGTCATCTAATTGGTGACAAAGTGCTAGCCTATGTGGCTTTAGCGATGAAACACACTGTAAAAGGTGATGACTTGGTGGCGCGCTATGGCGGTGAAGAGTTTGTAGTGATGTTACCCAATGCCAAATTACATGATGCGGTCAACGTTGCCGAGAAAATTCGCGAGCGTATTTCGTTAAAACAATTGTCGATTGGCAAAGAAAAGAAACAAAACTTAGGCCATATTACGGTGTCGATAGGGGTGGCTACACTGCAAACCGGCGATGATGTCGATACCTTATTAGCCCGTGCAGACGAGCAACTTTATAAAGCGAAAGCCTCTGGTCGTAATTGCGTTAAATTCGCGTAACGTGCGCTAAAAGGTGAGTAAACGAAAGAGGCCATCAGTAACACTGATGGCCTCTTGCTATTTATTATTGCTTTTAATTTTTGTCATTTTATCGATACGACGGTTTATCACAGCGCTTGTTTGTCTTGGTTTTCTAAATCCATGTGCATTTTGATCAAGTGCTCTTCCATATCAAACGACACGGTAAACCCCAATGATTTAGCCAAGCTGGCCATATTGCGGTTTTCGAACATAGTGAAACCGGTTAAATACAAGGTGTTGTTGTTTTTATAGTAAGAGATAAGCTTCTCTAACAATAACTTGCCTAAGCCAATGCCTTGATAATCACTGCGCACTGCCATAGCAAACTCAGCTTCGGTATTATCGGGGTCGATAGAGGCTCTTACTGCGCCTAAGGTTAACTCTTCACCCTCTGCTGTCATGGTAGTGGCAATAAAGGCCATTTCACGTGCATAATCGATTTGAGTCAATACAGCCATTTCTTCATGGGTCATGCGTGAACGTACCCCAAAGTAACGTTTGTACCTGTCCTCATCGCTAAGTGAGTTATCAAATTCTAAATGCTTAGGCTCATCTTCGGGCAATATTGGCCTAAGCATCACGGTTAAGCCGTTTTTAAGCGTTGAGGTTTGCTCTAATTCTTTTGGATAAGGCATGATGGCTAGACGGCCAATGTTGTCTTGTGGGCTGTCATGCAAGCGCATATTCACGTCTAACAAGGTAATTTTTTCGCCAGCCGCTAACACTGGGTTGATGTCGATTTCGGCAATCTCAGGACAATCAATAATTAAGTGCGATATTTGAGTGAGCATCACACACAATGCGTTCATATCAAGGCCTAATGGCAAATGTCTGTCGCGCAACTTATTGGTTTTAAGCGCTTGGATCACCATATAACGTGCTAGGGCCATATTTAACGGCGGTAGGGCAACGGCAGCATCGCGTGTTGGGTCCCATTCAGATCCGCCTTCACCTAAACAAATGGCGGGGCCAAATACCGGATCGTTTATGACCGACACCCGAATTTCTTGTGCGCCTGCTGTTAATGCCATTTTTTGAATGATTAAGCCATCTATCTTGGCATTAGGGTTAATTTGATGAACCCTGTCGATGATGGAGTGCGCGGCGTGACTGACATCTTCATCGGACGTTAAATTCAATACCACACCGTGTACATCAGATTTATACAGCAAATCAGGCGATTGGACTTTTAATGCCACTGGATAGCCGGCTTTATTGGCTACATTCACAGCTTCATCTACATCGCTAACAAACCAGGTATCAATGGTGTTTAAACCATAGGCTTTTAAAATATCGACGGCTTGATGTGTCTCAACCACGGTTTGCCCGCGATCGAGTGCTTGTTGTAATAGAGTTTTGGCAGCATTACGGTCGGCCGGAATGTTGTCTGGAATTGACAATGGCACTTCTTGCAACAGTTTTTGGTTACGACGATATTCAACCATGTGCATAAAGGCGCGCACTGCACCCTCTGGCGTACGGTAAGTTGGGATGCCTGCTTTAGTAAAACGTTTACGCCCAAGATAGGCGGAGTCTTCACCACTCCAATTAGTTAAAATGTTCATTCTATGGCGATGAGGGTGTTGGCTAATGGTATCGATTAGGCTGCTGGCAATCTCTACGCTTTCAGACAATATTGACGGTGAATGCAACACTAAAATGGTATCTGCATCGTTACTTTTCATTAAAATATCTAATGTTTTAGCATAACGCTGGTGGTCAGCATCGCCAATCATGTCGATAGGGTTTTGTCTTGACCAGGTGTCGGGCAAAATTTTATTGAGCTCGTTGATGGTGTCTTCTGATAATTGCGCTAACTTGCCGCCTTTAATGATCAGCTCATCTGCAGCAAGTACAGCAGGGCCGCCGCCATTACTCATAATGACTAAACGCTCACCTTTTAATGAGGTTGAGTGGGCAAGGCTTTCAACAGCCGCAAACAGTTCAATTAAGTCGTTTACTCTTAACATACCCGCACGGCGAAATGCGGCTTCATAGACGGCATCATTACCGCCAATGCCGCCAGTGTGCAGCATGGCTGCTTTTACGCCTTCATGGCTGCGGCCAGACTTAATCACAAAAATGGGTTTGTTGCGAGAGGCTGCGCGAGCGGCGGATAAGAAATGACGTTTTTCATTAATTGAATCGATATAGAGCATAATCGCGCTGGTTTTACTGTCGCGACCTAAATAATCGAGTAACTCATCAAAGTCGATGTCAGTGGCGTCGCCGAGCGAAATAAATGAGGAAAAACCAATGCCTTTATTGTTAGCCCAATCTAAAACCGTGGTGCAAATTGCCGCCGATTGTGACACAAAGGCAATTTTACCCGGTAAGGCGCCAACATGTGCCAAACTGGCATTTAAGCCAATCGATGGCAATATCATGCCTAAACTGTTTGGACCCAGTAAACGCATCCCGTAGCGCTTGGCATATTGTTTGGTGAGCGCTAATAAATTATTGCCGTGTTCATCGGTTTGTGAAGCCATACCAGAAGCCATAATGATGGCGACTTTACAGCCAAATTGGGCTAAGCGTTCAACAATGCTAGGCACTTTTTGGGCATTGGTGCAGATAATCGCTAAGTCTGGCTTTATCGGCAACGCTTCAATATTGGGGTAGGCTAAAACCCCCATTACCGCGGTATATTTAGGCGTAACCGGCATTATCGGTCCTGAGAACCCACTGGATAATAGGTTTTTCATGACGCCTTTTCCGGCACGCTTATTCCCGTTGGACGCACCAATCACGGCAACTGAAGTGGGCTTAAATAACGAGTGAATACTGCGCTGGCTCATGTTGGCGACCTTTGGTTACAACCGATGATAATCAGATTAGCATATTCTCAATAAAATGATGCAGTTGCTAGAAATTATCGGGATTAATTTAATCGTTGTCATTTATCGCTAAGGTCAGTGTTTATCTGTAGAGATAAAAAAAGGGACCTTTTCGTAAGGTCCCTTAATGAATCTACAAACGATAAGGCTTAATTTTGTTGAGATTCTTCTAGTGGTGCGTGAGTTGAACTCGGTGAATAAATTCCGATAATACGCGCCATTAACGCTTTAGAGTCTTCAATGGCAATGTATAAACATGGAATTAAACACAGGGTGACTACGGTGGCAAATAACACCCCAAATGCTAATGAGACCGCCATTGGAATAACCATTTGCGCCTGCATGCTGGTTTCAGCCATGATGGGCACCAAACCAATAAAGGTCGTTAATGAGGTCAACATAATGGCTCTAAAGCGTTTACAGCCAGCATTAAGCACTGCTAAACGCATCGGCACACCCGCTTTGCGCGAGTTGTTGACATAATCGACCATCACTAATGAGTCGTTTACCACAACCCCCGCAGCCGCAATAATCCCGAACATTGAAAGGGCACTTAAATCAATTCCCAAAATAATATGGCCCATTACAGAACCAATTACACCAAACGGGATCACTGACATAATCATTACCGGTTGAATATACGAGCGCAGCGGAATGGCCAATAAGCTGTAAATCACTAACATCGATAAGATGAAGTCGCGCACTTGCGTGTCGGCACTATCGAGCTGTTCTTGAATATTTCCTGACACTTCACTGCGCACTTGCGGATACTTTACCAACAGTTCGGGGATAAAGTTGTCACGAATATCTTTTGCCAGTTTAAAAGGTTCAGCTTGCTCAGCGTCTACAGAGGCCCATACGTTAATGGTTCGACTACCATTTTCACGTCGGATACTGTTTACGCCTTGAACCACCTTAATGTCAGCCACTTCAGATAATGGCAATTCAGTACCGTCAGCGGTTTTGATTAACACGTCTTGGACCAACGCAATTGAGTTACGTTGCTCTTCTGGGTAGCGAAGCATTACTTTGATTTCTTCGCCGTTACGGATAATACGCTGCGCTTCTAAGCCGTAAAAACTGTTACCTACTTGCGATGCAATATTGGCCAATGTCAGCCCAAGCACGCTCGCGAGAGGTTTCAATTGGAATTGGACTTCTTTGGCGCTAGATTGACGGCTGTCGTTAATATCGCTTACGCCTTTTAGGCCGTTAAGCTTTTGTTTTAATGCTAATGAAGCTGCCACAAGTTGGGCTTCGTTATTGCCTTCTAATCTAAAGCTAATGTCACCGTCTTCACGGCCACCACCCATTAAGCTGTCTTGAATGGTAAAAGACTTCACTCCAGGAATAAGCGGCATAGCCTGGCGCCACAACTCAGCTAACGCGAAGGTGTCCATTGGACGCAGTTCAGGATCAACCAGTTTGGTCATCACTTCTGCGCTGGTTTGGCTACGAAGATCAACCTGCATATCAGAAATCATTCGTTGGCCGTATTCGTCTTCGACTTTTTTATCCACTTTATACAGCGTTTCTTCAATGGCCAATGCTGCCGCTAAGGTGGCTTTTTCTGATGCATCAACGTTCATTTCGATTGTAATGCGCGGGAAGTCGTGCGGAATTTTTGGCTGACCAATAAAACGTACTAAACCACCGCCATAAAGCCCGGCACAGACCATAATTAAACTGATAAAGACCATAATTACCGCGTAGCGATATTTAATGGCTATTTCTAACGATGGCCGATAAATGTTCTCAATGTACTTGGTTAAATTACGATCTACTTTGCCTTGAATAAAATTCACGCCGTTACGTAGCCAGTCGAGAGGGTTCTTTGACCCAGCCTTGACTACCTTAGGTTTTTTCATGTGAGCCAAATGCGCAGGTAAAATCAATTTTGATTCTACAAGCGAGAATAACAAACATAAAATCACCACAAAGCCAATCGCTTGGCCGAAGGCCGATGACGGACCATCGCCCATGGTAATAGGTAAAAATGCGGCAATGGTGGTTAATACACCAAAGGTGGCTGGCATAGCCACTTTTTGCACCCCGCGGATAACACTTTCAACACTTTGCCCGTGCTCTTCAGATTCGCTATGAGCACTTTCTCCCATGACAATTGCGTCGTCGACCACAATACCGAGCACTAAGATAAAGGCGAACAAACTGATGACGTTAATCGTGACATCAATAAATGCCATTGGCATAAACAGTAGGGTTCCTAAGAAACATACCGGTAATCCCATCATGACCCAAAAGGCTAAACGGACTCGTAAAAATAACGCTAACATAAGGAATACCAGCACGGCGCCACTTTTCATACTGTCGAGCATGAGATCTAAACGACCATCGAGGTAATATGTCATGTCAACCCAAGGTTCAAGTGTGACACCTTGTGGTAATGATTTTTGCTTTTTATCTACATAAGTACGGATAACGTCGGCAACGTCAGTAATACTTTGGTTTTTAGCTGCGCCGATAAAGAAGGTAACGGAGTTTTTACCGTTAAATTTAGAGTATTGTATTCCTTCTTGAAAACCGTCATTGACGACGGCTATATCACCTAAAGACAGCTTGGTACCATCATCTAGCGTTAACAATGGCAACTCTTCAAATTCGTAACCGACATAAGCTTGGTTTTGAACTCGCAAGTTAATATAGCCGTTTTCTGCTTTAATCTGCCCCGCAGACATATTGCGCGAATAGCCTTGAACCGCTTGAGCCACATCATTAAAGCTGAGCCCAAACTCGCGCAACTTATCTTTACTGACTTCAATACTGATTTCATAACCTAAACCACCGTAATATTCAGAGATATTCACGTTGGGCAGTTGCATGATTTCGTTATGAACTTTATCGCCTAAATCTTTCAATTGGCGCTCAGACATGTCGCCATACAAGCTTAAGTACATGACTTCTTGACGAAATTTAATTCGTTCAACTTTTGGCGGTTCCATGTCAGCTGGAAAGGTTGAAATTGAATCGATTTCTGATTTAATTTCGTCTAACACCACTAATGGGTCGTAAGACTCTTCAACCTGAAAATAGCCTTGAGCTATATTGCGGTTTGAGTAGGTAATTACCCGTTTTAACCCTTGAACGCTTTCAAGTGCCTGTTCAATCTTAATGGTAATGCCTTCTTCTACTTCTTGCGGGGCAGTACCAGGGTAAACGGCGCTAAATTCAATCCAGTTGATTTCAACTTCGGGAAAAAATTGCTTTCTAATTGTGCTGGCAGTTAATAATCCGCCCAGCAATATGATGATCATTAGCAAGTTCGCCGCCACACTGTTGCGGGCAAACCAGGCTATGAGTCCTTTATGAGTATCAGCCATGATTGTTATTCACCTTCTTCCATCGCAAGTTCAGTGTCATCTTTTTCTGCTACGGGTTCTTTTTGCAGAACGCGATCTTCTGGCAGAGCAACTTTCATGCCATCGATAGGATAATCAAGTGCTGAGGTAATCAGTTGCATTCCAGATTCTAAACCGTCGGTGATCACCACATTCGCGCCATCTTGGCGGATGACCGTCACGGGTTTATATTTTAACTTTCTATCAGCGTCCATAATCGCGACCGCACCATTAACAACGAGGTGGCGAGGCACTACTGCGACATTACCCACTTGTATGCCTTCAATTTGGGCAGTGACATAGGTGCCATAACGTAATTCATTTTTACCCGTGGTTAAGCCGTATGGGTCATTTATTTCTGCTATTAGGTAGGTCATGCGACTCTTGTTATCGACAACACCTTCGCTGCGGACAATTTTACCCGACCAGACTTGTTTACTGCCGGCAAACTGACCCGACAGATTAACATTGGCATTAACGCCTTTAGCGGCTAAATACTGCATTTCTTTGTCGGCGATAGGTAAACGAATTTCAGCTTTGTCGGTATTTAAAACTTTGCCGACAGGGGTGCCTTTACTGACAAATGAACCTAGGCCAATTTCACGTCCGTCGATTAAGGCATCGTATGGTGCACGAATAATGGTTCGTTCTAAATCGCGTTTAGCGCGGTTTAAACTGGCTTCTGCACTTTTTAATTTGGCCAGTTCTTGGGCTAATTGCGGTTTGCGTAAACTTAAGTCTGTTGGCTCTCTGTTAGTGATATCCGCCCATTCACGGATCGCCACTTCGGCATTGGCACGCTCTTGCACTAACGAAGCTTGCGATGAGGCAATGCTAGCTTGAGCATCGAGTAAACTCGATTGATAATCACTAGGGTCAACTTTTGCTAATATCTCGCCTTTTTTAACAAAGCCGCCTTTAACAAAGTTAGGGTCTAAAAAAATAATTTCGCCGCTGACTTGGGCGACAATTTCAGTCATGTATTTTGCATTGACTACGCCATAAGAGCTGACATCAAAGGTCATGGGCTGGTAGTTAATGACTTCAACAGAGACTAACGGGGTAGTATCTACCTCTGGTTTTTCTTCTGGTGGCTTTTTTAAAGCAGAAAGCCCAACCAGGCCAGCAATGCCTATTCCTAATACGATAATGGGTAAAATAATCTGTTTTTTAGTCGCCACAATGCTTCCCTTTAATTGATTTGTTTTTGCAGTGTTATCCCCAATAGGCTGCAAGTAATCTATTTTCTACCTTATATGTTAATCGAATTGTTTCTTGTTTGTTGTATCAATGTGTAAACTTGTGTTTCAGTCAAAGGCTGAGTTTGATTAAAGTGTCAGTATTAATAGGAACTGCCAATGCAAATAGCCAACACCGCTAGATTACACCTGTCATTAATGACACTTGATGACAACGCATTACTTTTTGAACTAGACCAAGACGAGCGCGTCATGCATTTTTTAAATGGCGGCATTAAATCCACTCAACATCAGATTGATACGGTGATGATCCCAAGATTGGCGCAATATTTAAATCCTCAAAAAGGCTGGGGCTTATGGAAAGTTCAAGCACTGGATTGCGTCGAAAATGATAAACATCAATTGAGTGGTCAATACCTAGGTTGGATTTTAGTCAGGCCAATGCATTTTTTTACTCAATCGCAGCCGCATAACATTGAGCTAGGCTGGCGCTTTAAATATGTCAGTTGGGGCAAAGGTTACGCAACAGAAGCGGCAAACGCGGTTATGCAAGCGGTAAGTACGGTTGATGAGGTCACACATGTGAGCGCGATAGCGGTTGAAGATAATCTAGCGTCTATCGCCATCATGAAAAAATTAGGTATGCAATTTCAGTACAAACAACTTCATCGCGATCCATTAGGTGATACTGAAGCGGTGTTTTATCAGAAAAGAGTGTAGACCATATGTATGTATACCAGTATCGTTTAACAAATACACACTTGGTTTCGGCCATTGTTTTTTGCTCTATACAATGCCTTATCGGCATTCTTTATTAAGCATAAATGGTCTTTACAATTCGTGTTTAGCTCGCTAACTCCGATACTAATAGTGACACTAATTGATAAATCAACTTCCCCTGATTTCCCCGGGGTTATTAAATGCGTATTTTCGATAATGTTCCTTAAGCGCTCAGCGAGTTTGTGTGATGTTGTAGCTTGAGTAGAAGGAAGAACGACAACAAACTCTTCACCACCATAGCGGGTAACAACATCAGTATCACGTAGTGAACTCTTTATATTTTGAGCAATATTTTTCAACACAAGATCACCTATATGATGGCCATAACTATCATTAATAATCTTGAAATGGTCAATGTCGATAAGGAAAACACACAGAGGCTGAAAATAATTTTGGGCCTTAATGGTTTCACTTTTGAGGTAATGATCTAAATAGCGACGGTTAAAAATACCAGTGAGTGGGTCGGTAATGTTTTCTTGCTTTAATGTGTGTAACTGCATGATATCAACTGTTGTTTTAAGTGATAAGTTGCAGACGATATAGACAAAAACGGCCCCAAAGAAAAATATCGTCGGAACGGTTAGATCAATTAGAATAGCAAAGTTAAGAAAACTAACTTTCGCATATAAACAGTAACTGATGATAAAGAATAAGATGAGCAGCATTAAAACTCCCCAACTCTGCTGCAATTTTCCTGCCGGGAAAAGACGAATTATTTCCCATACCTTAGTCATCGCTATGACGAGTAATAATGTCCCTACTATAATTAATCCACTACCGAGAAGTGGTAAAATATCACTCATACGCTGCCTGTTATTAATGTTAACAAGAACTAAAACTTTTAAAAATAAACACTTACAAAGATAGTGCACCATAATAATGAGTTTTTGTAGTTTTTAGCATATCAGTTTCTATGAATTAAAGAGTGATTGAGTTCAATAATTCGTCTAATACTTGTAGAGTCATTAAGTAAAGGATATTGCAATAATAAAGGCGTTAATTACATTAACTCAAATCAAGAAATTTGACATAATAAAAAAGAGCAGAAAATCTGCTCTTTTTTTGTACTTGTGAGTAAGCGAATGAATTATTTTTTCGCGTCTAAGTAACGCTCAGCATCTAGTGCAGCCATACAACCTGTACCTGCAGAGGTGATTGCTTGACGGTAATGTTGATCCATTACGTCGCCACAAGCATAAACACCTTCGATGCTAGTTTGTGTCGCATTACCTTGAAGACCACTATTAACTTGTAAGTAACCGTGGTTCATTTCTAACTGGCCAGCAAAAATACCAGTATTTGGGCTGTGACCAATGGCTACGAATACGCCAGCAACCTCTAAATCGGTAATAGAACCGTCTTTAGTGCTCTTCTTTTTAAGACCCGTTACACCCATGTCGTTACCCGTCACTTCTTCAAGTGTTTGGTCTAGGTGTAAAATGATGTTGCCATTAGCCACTTTGTCCATTAAACGGTTGATCAGAATTTTTTCTGAACGGAAACTGTCACGACGGTGAATTAAGTGAACTTCAGAGGCAATGTTACTTAAGTAAAGCGCTTCTTCAACAGCAGTATTACCGCCGCCAATCACTGCCACTTTTTGGTTACGATAGAAGAAACCGTCACAGGTTGCACAGGCAGAAACACCGCGGCCCATAAACGCTTCTTCAGATGGCAGACCTAAATATTTAGCTGACGCACCAGTAGCGATAATCAATGCATCACATGTAAACTCGCCATTGTCGCCTTTTAAACGGAAAGGGCGTTCTGTTAACGTGACTTCATTGATGTGATCGAAAATAATTTCGGTATCAAACTTTTCAGCATGCTTTTGCATGCGCTCCATTAATGCAGGACCCGTTAGGTCTTCTGCATCGCCTGGCCAGTTTTCAACTTCAGTAGTCGTGGTTAATTGACCACCTTGCTGCATACCTGTGATCATCACAGGATTTAAATTTGCACGCGCAGCATAAACAGCAGCGGTATAGCCGGCAGGGCCAGAACCTAAAATTAGTAGGTTAACGTGACGAGCTTCACTCATGATTTTTTTCTCCGATAACATGCCTTAAGCAATTTGCATGGGATTGTATGGAATTTATATCGGCGGGTAAAGGGAAGTTAACGGTAGGAAATCGATTGCGCTAATCTATTGTGTAAATATTATTGTTCAAGCTGGGTAATGGTGATCATTAACCAGCTTGAAACCGCAATAAGTCTTGCTAGGCTTGGAACATTATTGTGATTAATAAACCAAGTGACAGGTTGGTAAATTATTTTTTTCTAAATAATTCTGATGGTATTCCTCAGCGATGTGGAATGTTTGTATCGGTACAATTTCAGTCACAATATGACGCTGTCCCCATTTACCACTGCGAGCTAATGCCAACTTCGAGCTTTCAGCTTGGGCTTTTTGCTCTTTATCATGGAAAAAAATCGTGCTGCGATATTGTGTACCAATGTCGCCGCCTTGCATGTTGAGCATGGTTGGGTTGTGGTTTTTCCAAAACGTGTCCAACAAGTCGTTGTAACTGACGACTTCTGGATCAAACTCAACTTGAACCACTTCAGCATGACCAGTAGAACCTGTTTTAACTTCTTTATAGGTGTTTGCACTGTCTTTGCCACCCATGTAGCCACAAGTTGCATTGCTTACACCGTCTATTTCACGGAAGAAATACTCAACACCCCAAAAACAACCTGCACCAAATGTTGCTAACGCCATGACATACCCTTAAAACAAATTATAGAAGTCTAGATGGCTGTAATTGTGTTGAATATTTTATGTTTTTGCAAGCAAACTTTGATTAATAAATAAATCTAACATATGCCATCATTAAACTCGCGTTCTCCTATGATAGAATCCGCGCCAATAGGCACAAAAGTTAATCCATTAAGTAACATGTCATTAACGATGCCATATAATAATGATACAAGGAGTTGATCGTGTTATCTGACCTAACCAACAACAACGATTTTTTAGCTTACACCTTAGCCAACCCCACTCACATACCTGCAGCATATGACTTTATGCTAGGTCAGCACACTCGTGTTGATGTATTAGATACTGGAGTGATTGTATTTACTCCAGCTCATGCCAGCAAAGATATTGTGTTGTCTTGCGCTGTGCATGGTAATGAAACCGCGCCGATTGAAATCTGTAATCAACTCATTAAAGATTTACTGACCCAGCGTATTATCGCAAAACAACGAGTGATGTTTTTAATCGGTAATCCTGCTGCTATTCTCAATAAAACCCGTTTTATTGACGAGAACATGAACCGCTTATTCAGCGGCGCGCATTCAAAAGGTGAGGGCTTAAGCCATCCTGAGCGTCATCGTGCCAAAGCGTTAGAGCAATATGTGGCAGACTTTTTCAATGCTAATGGTGACAATCAACGCATACATTACGACTTACATACTGCAATCCGTGCTTCAAAGCATGAGAAGTTTGCTATTTACCCATACCGTCCAGGCCGTGCTTTCAGCGGTGAACAAATTATGTTTTTGGCGGCATGTGGCGTTGATACGATGTTGTTCCACCATGAGCCCACAACCACGTTCAGCTATTATTCGTCAGAGCAATTTCAAGCAGATGCTTTTACTGTTGAATTAGGTAAAGTCATGCCATTTGGCCAAAACGATATGAGTCGCTTTACTCAAACTCATACTATGCTTGAAAAGTTGATTACTGAAACTGAGTTAGCCCCTGTTGAGTTTGATGCTAGCAAGGTCAATTTGTACAAAGTCTCTCGCTCGATTAATAAACATTTCGATGACTTTGCGTTTAGCTTTGCCGGTGATGCCAAAAACTTCAGTGCCTTTAATCAGGGGGAAGTGTTGGCCACCGAAGGCGGTATTGAAGTTAAAGTAGAACATCCGCAAGAAGCCATCGTGTTTCCTAATGCGAATGTCCCTATTGGTCAACGAACGGTGCTTTGCTTAGTGCCTGCGTTAAATGAAACGATTGTATAGATTAGGTATAGTCGTAAAGCAATATATACATGTTAATCGTGAGTAAAATGCGTTTACAGCGAGAGTAGGTATTGATAGGTAGTTTACGTTAACGTAATGTCTACTCGCATAGTATAAAT
Organism: Shewanella sp. MF05956; assembly: GCF_059758055.1. NCBI lineage: Bacteria > Pseudomonadati > Pseudomonadota > Gammaproteobacteria > Alteromonadales > Shewanellaceae > Shewanella > Shewanella sp. MF05956. The sequence goes on from NZ_JCAYNV010000005.1 coordinate 118,768, forward strand.
AGAGCCATGTTTATATTGAACATGGCTCAACAATAACAAGAGCATAATATGAGCAACGCACCACTGACCAATGAAACAGTGCACCGTGTCAGCTTCTTAGACAAAGCGTCATTGCACATCCCCATTTTGCGTATTTTGCAAGCCGACGGCACCACGTATGAAAACGCGGTATTGCCTGTTATCGACAAGACTTTAGCCGAAAAAATCTTTGATACTTGTGTTTTTACACGCGTATTAGACGAGCGTATGTTGGGTGCGCAGCGTCAAGGACGTATTAGTTTTTATATGACCTGTACCGGTGAAGAAGCCTCTATTGTCGGCAGCACAGCAGCACTTGATAAAGACGACGTCATTTTGGCTCAATACCGTGAGCATGCCTCATTGCGTTATCGCGGTTTTAGTACTGAACAATTTATGAACCAGATGTTCAGTAACGAAAAAGATTTAGGTAAAGGGCGTCAAATGCCGATCCATTACGGCAGTCGCGAGCTCAATTACCAAACCATTTCGTCACCGCTTGCAACGCAAATCCCGCAGGCTACAGGTGTGGCTTATGGTATGAAATTACAAGGCAAGCGCAATGTCGCCATTTGTTATTTTGGTGAAGGCGCTGCTTCAGAAGGTGATTTCCACGCAGGTTTAAACATGGCTGCAGTATTGAAAGCACCGGTTATTTTCTTTTGTCGTAACAATGGTTATGCCATTTCGACCCCTACCGAAGAGCAATTTGCCGGTAACGGTATTGCGAGTCGCGGTGTCGGTTACGGTATGCACACTATTCGTGTGGACGGTAATGATATGCTTGCGGTACTTGCTGCCACGCAACAAGCTCGTGCCCACGCACTAGAACATAATGCACCCGTACTTATTGAGGCGATGACCTACCGTTTAGGCGCGCATTCTTCATCAGATGATCCATCGGGTTATCGTTCAAAAGAAGAAGAAGCCAAATGGCAACAACATGATCCGGTTAAGCGTTTCAAATTGTGGATGATTAACAAAGGCTGGACGACTGAAGCTGACGAAGCCACATTATTTGAACGTTATCGTGAAGAAGTATTAGCCGCTGTTAAAGTCGCTGAGAAACTGCCTGTTCCGAGACTAGACGAAATCATCGAAGATGTGCTTGATAAACCAACACCTGCATTAAAGAAGCAGCTTAAAGAGTTGAAAGAGCACATTGCTAAGTATCCGAAAGCCTATCCAAAAAGCGCAGGGAGACTCTAAACGTGGCTCAAATGAATATGTTACACGCCATCAATGAGGCGTTATCAATTGCCATGACTGCCGACGAGCGCATGGTGATTTTTGGTGAAGATGTAGGCCACTTTGGTGGTGTTTTCCGTGCAACCTCTGGTTTGCAAGAACAGTTTGGTCGCGACCGTTGTTTTAATACTCCGCTCACAGAGCAGGGTATTGCGGGTTTTGCTAACGGCTTAGCGTCATATGGTATGACTGCGGTTGCTGAAATTCAGTTCGCTGATTATATTTTCCCGGCGTTCGATCAAATCGTTAATGAATCAGCAAAATTTAGATACCGTAGTGGTAATCAATTTGATGTCGGCGGCTTAACGTTCCGCACGCCTTATGGTGGCGGAATAGCAGGTGGTCATTATCACTCACAATCACCAGAAGCCTATTTTACCCAAACGCCTGGCTTAAAAGTGGTTATCCCGCGTAATCCTGAGCAAGCCAAAGGTTTGCTATTGGCTGCAATTCGCGATCCAAACCCAGTGATTTTCTTTGAGCCTAAACGCTTGTATCGCGCCTCTGTAGGTGAAGTACCTGCCGGTGACTACGTCATCGAGTTAGGCAAAGCACAAGTGGTTAAGCAGGGCAGCGATATTACTGTACTGGCTTGGGGCGCGCAGATGGAAATCGTCGAAAAAGCCTGCGAACGTGCCGAAAAAGAAGGTATTTCATGCGAAATTATCGACTTACGCACCTTAGCACCTTGGGATGTTGACACTGTTGCTAAATCCGTGACAAAAACGGGCCGGTTATTGATTAACCACGAAGCGCCATTAACGGGTGGATTTGCGGGTGAAATAGCCGCAACCATTCAACAAGAATGTTTCTTATCGCTTGAATCACCAATCAGCCGTGTGTGTGGCTTAGATACTCCGTATCCGTTAATTCACGAAAAAGAATACATGCCTGACGAATTGAAGACCTTCGAAGCCATCAAGGCTACAGTAGCGTTTTAGGAGTAAGATATGATTAAAGATTTTATTTTACCCGACATCGGCGAAGGTGTAGTGGAATGCGAACTAGTGGATTGGTTAGTCAGCGAAGGTGACATCGTCACAGAAGACCAACCGATTGCCGATGTGATGACCGATAAAGCGCTAGTGCAAATTCCAGCGCCCCATGCTGGAAAAATTACTAAGCTTTACTACGCCAAAGGCGATATTGCGATTGTACATCAACCGCTCTATGCCGTTGAAATGGACAGTGATGATGCAGAACACGCTCAGACACCAACGGCAGAGGTGGTACCAGTCGTTGAAGCCGGATCAGCCGTTGCTGCTGCTGTTAGCCATTCAAACGTAGAAGACTTTTTATTACCCGACATTGGTGAAGGCATTGTTGAGTGTGAACTGGTTGATTGGCTTGTTGAAGAAGGCGATATCGTGGTCGAAGACCAACCGATTGCCGATGTCATGACCGATAAAGCGTTAGTGCAAATACCCGCGATGAAAGCCGGTAAAATTGTTAAATTGCATTACCGTAAAGGACAGTTAGCCAAAGTGCATTCGCCTTTATTCGCTATCGAAGTGGAAGCTGAAGAAGCGCCCATGACCTCAGCGCCACAACAGGTGGTTCAACAGGCCACAAGTCAAAGTGCTGCCGTTACTGGGGAACCCGTTGCGCAAGGTAAAGCACTAGCCAGTCCTGCGGTGCGCCGTATGGCTCGTTCACTTGATATCAATATTGCACTTGTTGCTGGCAGTGGTAAAAACGGCCGCGTTTATAAAGAAGATATTGAACGCCATCAACAAGGTGGTGTTGTTAAGTCTGCTGCGGCCTCGTCTTCAGCCACTTCTGTTTCTCATGCATCAACTCATGTTAGTACCACAGATGTCGCGATCATGAGTCAACCTGGCGCGGATCGTGTTGAACCGATCAAAGGCGTTAAAGCGGTGATGGCGAAGATGATGGTTGAGTCAGTATCGACTATCCCACACTTTACCTACTGTGAAGAGTTTGACCTTACTGAACTGGTTGCCTTGCGCGAAAGCATGAAGCAACGTTACTCAACCGATGAAGTCAAACTCACCATGATGCCGTTCTTTATGAAGGCCATGTCACTTGCCATGATTGAGTTCCCGATACTCAACAGCCAAATCAATGCAGATTGCACTGAGCTGACCTACAAATCACGTCATAACATTGGTATGGCCGTTGATTCAAAAGTGGGCTTATTAGTCCCCAATATTAAAGATGTGCAAAGCAAATCGATTTTAGATATTGCTGCCGATATTACTCGCTTAACCACCGCCGCGCGCAGTGGTCGAGTATCGCCTGCAGATTTAAAAGACGGTACGATTTCAATCTCTAATATCGGTGCATTAGGTGGTACGGTAGCGACGCCAATTATTAACAAACCTGAAGTGGCCATTGTCGCCTTAGGTAAGTTACAGGTATTGCCACGCTTTAATGCTAAAGGTGAAGTTGAAGCGCGTAAGATTATGCAAGTGAGCTGGTCTGGCGACCACCGTGTCATTGACGGTGGCACTATTGCTCGTTTCTGTAATCTGTGGAAACATTACCTAGAGCAGCCGCAAGAAATGCTCTTAGCCATGCGTTAAAGCTGCAATCGCTATGCAATAGTCTAAAAAAGACTAACTTAACCAAAAGGACGCTAAAGCGTCCTTTTGTTTTTATGCTCTTTTTCGTATAATACTCGAATATTGTCATTAGATTGGAACCTGTATGAGTCTGTCGGCACCTAAAATTGAAACGATTGAATATCCGTTTCCGCCAAAACCTGCCGTGTTGTCTGACGTTGAGAAAGCACAATATAAAGCACGAATTAAGCAATTATTAATTGATCAAAATGCGGTGTTGGTTGCCCATTATTATACCGATCCTGAAATTCAAGCTTTAGCAGAAGAGACGGGCGGCTGTGTCTCTGACTCGCTAGAAATGGCGCGTTTTGGTCGTGACCATCCAGCAAAAAAATTGATTGTTGCTGGGGTTAAGTTTATGGGCGAAACAGCCAAAATCTTAAGTCCAGAAAAAACCATTTTAATGCCAACACTTGAAGCAACCTGTTCGTTAGATTTGGGTTGTCCTATCGAAGAATTCAATGCATTTTGTGATGCTCACCCCGATCATACCGTCGTGGTTTACGCCAACACGTCTGCGGCAGTGAAAGCCCGTGCAGATTGGGTGGTGACCTCAAGCATTGCTTTAGAGATTGTTGAGCATCTTGATAGCCAAGATAAAAAAATTATTTGGGCACCAGACCGTCATTTAGGCTCATACATTAACAAGCAAACTGGCGCAGACATGTTGTTGTGGCAGGGCGAATGTATTGTACATGACGAGTTTCAAGCCAAAGCATTACGAGAGCTAAAAAAACAACACCCAACGGCAGCTATTTTGGTTCACCCAGAATCACCTGCCAGCGTGGTTGAGCTTGCTGATGCTGTAGGCTCTACCAGCCAGTTGATTAAAGCGGCGCAAACCATGGCTAATGATACGTTTATTGTGGCCACTGACCGCGGTATTTTTTATAAGATGCAACAAGCGGCGCCAGGTAAAACCTTACTCGAAGCGCCAACAGGCGGTAACGGCGCAACGTGTAAAAGCTGCGCCCACTGCCCATGGATGGCGATGAACGGTTTACAGGCCATTGAACAGTCATTGATCAATAGCGATAAAACCAATCACGAAATCTTTGTCGATGACGAACTGCGCATTAAAGCGCTTATTCCTCTAACACGCATGTTGGATTTTGCCAAAGAGTTAAACATGAAAGTGAAGGGCAATGCGTAAAGCATATTAAGCTTAAGTGTTAAATCAAAAGCCGACATCAAGTCGGCTTTTTTGTGCCTCGTTGCTTCGTTATATAGGCAACTCGGCTGCTTTATGATCACTGCGAGTGCAACATCGATAAAGAGATGATCAAAACGACACCTAACGAATACAACAAGATACAATCACATTCTCACAGGCAACAAAAAGCCCCACATAAATGCGAGGCTCTTAATCAAAAACTAACAATTTAATCTACAAGGTAGATTACTTCGCGTTCATTAGTGCAACAGCGTTGTCTAACATGCGGTTACTGAAACCCCATTCGTTATCATACCAAGACATCACTTTCACTAAACGACCATTAACACGAGTTTGTGTAGCGTCGAAATTTGAAGAGAAAGGATTATGGTTAAAGTCGATAGACACTAATGGCTCAACATTAATGGCTAATACTTCAGACATTGGAGCCTGCTGTGAAGCACGAGTAATGATGGCATTCACTTCTTCAACAGTCGTGTCGCGAGACGCTAAGAATGTTAAGTCAACTAGAGACACGTTAATGGTTGGTACACGTACCGCTAAACCATCAAATTTGCCTTGAAGCTCAGGAACCACTAAACCTACTGCAGCAGCTGCACCAGTTTGAGTTGGGATCATTGACATTGCCGCTGCGCGAGCACGACGTAAATCAGTGTGATACACATCAGATAAACGTTGGTCATTCGTGTAAGAGTGGATGGTGGTCATTAAACCAGACTCAATCCCCAACTCATCATTTAACGGCTTAGCAATAGGTGCTAAACAGTTAGTCGTACAAGAAGCATTTGAAACTACTGTCATATCAGCCGTTAATACTTCGTTGTTTACGCCGTAAACAACAGTGGCATCAACATTCTTACCTGGAGCAGAAATAAGCACTTTCTTCGCGCCAGCGATAAGGTGTGGCTGTACTGATTCTTTAGACGTGAAAATACCGGTACATTCGAACACGATATCAATTTTAAGCTCAGCCCAAGGTAACTTTGATGGGTCACGTTCTTGGAAGGTTAAAATTTTGTCGCCATTAACGTAGATAGCTTCATCGTCATGATCAACTTTAGCGTTGAAACGACCATGAACAGTATCGTACTTAGTTAAATGAGCATTAATTGACGCATCGCCTAAATCGTTTAACGCAACGATTTCGATTGGATAGTCTTTTTCGCTTTCGTACAGTGCACGTAGAACATTTCTTCCGATACGGCCATAGCCGTTAATTGCTACACGGATAGTCATCTCATATCCCTCAAGTTAAAATAATTTGGTGGCATGTAAATCGCCTGGTTGTAAAATTACCAAATTGGCCATAATAATCAAGCTAAATCACCCGAATAAGGCGAATTAAGGCAATAATTTTGTATTTTTTTTACATTAAGCACATTTTGAAGATAATTTAAGCACGGTTTTGTAAGTTGGCTTATTTTCAATACATACGGTTAAAGAGCACTTTCAAGTATAAATAGACTCTATTTCAATAACCTTTCACTGACGCTATTTGCAAATTGTTCATTTATTACAGCAGCAACTAATTCTTTGGCTTGGTTGTCTAAAGTTTGGGCCAATGGTTTATCGCCTTTAATGATAGCCAATAATTGAGTCTCATCTGCCTGGCTTTGACTGATGAGTAAATATGCCCGAGTCAATAAGTATTCTTTATCATGATCTTGTTGCTGTTTATAGATGGACGCCAGGGCTAAAAACCAATCTGGATTGATTAATGAAGCATCGGTCGTACCTAATAATTGAAGATAGAGCGCTTTGGCATCATTTGGTGCGAAGCGGACATAATGCGAAGCCAATTGGCCAATGATTTCAGGATCGTAAAGTTGCCCTTGTTGATAAGCTTGCTCAACAATCTCAAGACCCGCTTGCTCATTAAAACGTATCCAACGGTAATACGCTAAATAGAGGTCGTTGTTGTGTTGAGTCGATTCTTGCAATTCTGCTAGCGTTTGGGTGCTCACTGCAAACGCACGTTCTCGGTCGCGTGTTCTGTCTGTATTGAGTTTATGCTGAACACCAGCGGCGAGTTCGATGCACTTGCTGTATGTTTCTAGGTAAATAAGTTGCTGATACAGCTCTTTGCCTGTAGGCGAGGAATGTTGTTTTAGTAAGTAGCGATGACGAATGAGGTCAGCTTTTTCAAAGCGACACCAACTATCTTTATGTAAATCGCTACAAAGTTCAGGATTATTTTTACATATTAGGTTGCTATTACGGTCATTATCGCAGCCAAAAAGGCCAAAAAATGCTCCAATAATGGTAAATGATGTAATTAATACAAAATTTTGACTCAAATTGAGCTCCAAGAGGTAAATTGTCTAATAAAATTACATATTTACCGAAAATTTGTTACTGGCGAAATGAGCTGTATTTCATTACAATGTCGCCGACCAAGAGGGCAGAGCCCCATACAATAAACTTAATTATTGGTCTTTTCTTTTTGTTACTCAAACCTTTCTGTTAAAAAACTGGAAAAGTGAGATAAAGGATCCCTACATGAGCGCAGATAAACATTTACAAAGCTGGCAAGAACGTTTCGAAATGGCTGAAGCAATGCAACCATTGCTCGGTAAGTTGTATCGTAACCAAGGCGTTGAAGTGATGGTTTATGGTAAACCATTGTTAAACGCATCAACCATCGAAATCATTAAGTCACACCGTTTAGTTCGTCGTCATGTTGGTGAAAAGTTACGCCTTCGCGAAAGTTTCCCATTTGTTGAAGCACTAAGCAAATTGGCTGTGAAGCATTGTCGAGTTGATATCGGTAAATTAGCGATAAACTACTGGCGTGACAACAAGGATGCAAGCGGTATTGAAGCCTACATGGCAAAAGAATTAGCGCCTGCCATTAACCATGGTGATGATACACCTGCACGTGATGTAGTCCTTTATGGTTTTGGTCGTATTGGGCGTTTACTTGCTCGTTTATTGATTGAGCGCACGGGTAAAAGCAACAAAATGCGTTTACGTGCCATTGTATTACGTGATGGTAAAAAAGGTGACCTTGAGAAACGTGCAAGCTTGTTACGTCGTGATTCAGTGCACGGACCTTTTAATGGTTCAGTTGAAGTTGATGAAGAAAACAATGCCATCATTGCGAACGGTACCTATATTCAAATCATTTATGCTAATTCACCTGATCAAGTTGATTACACTAAATACGACATTAGCAATGCGTTAATCGTTGATAATACCGGTATTTGGAAAGATGAAGATGGATTAGGTTTACACTTAAAAAGTCCTGGCGCAACTAAAGTATTGTTAACAGCACCTGCTAAAGGCGCAATCAAGAACGTGGTTTACGGCGTTAATGAAAACGATATTTTAGACGAAGACATGATTGTGTCGGCTGCAAGTTGTACCACTAATGCGATTACACCGGTATTAAAAGCGGTTAACGATAAATACGGTATCGAAAATGGTCATGTTGAGACTATTCATTCATATACCAATGATCAAAACTTAATTGATAATTACCACAGTGCCGATCGCCGCGGCCGTAGTGCACCGTTAAACATGGTTATTACTGAAACGGGAGCGGCTAAAGCCGTTGCTAAAGCACTGCCAGTATTAGCAGGTAAGTTAACCGGTAATGCGATTCGCGTACCAACGCCAAATGTGTCAATGGCCATCATCAGCGTTAATTTAAACGCTGAGACGAATCGTGACGAGTTAAACGAATACTTAAAAGACGTGGCACTTCAGTCTGGTTTACAAAATCAAATTGACTATACAGATTCTACTGAAATTGTATCGAGTGACTTAGTGGGTTCACGTTATGCTGGTGTTGTTGATTCACAAGCAACGATTGCAGAAGGTAAGCGTGCCATTTTATATGTATGGTACGACAACGAGTTTGGTTATAGCTGCCAGGTTGTTGGCGTTATGCAAAAAATGTTGGGATTAACGACATTATCACTGCCTAACGTATAACTTCTAAAATCGTTTATACACTATTAATAACGTTTAGAATGAAAGCACCTCATCGAGGTGCTTTTTTATTTTGTTTGATAGAAAAGTGTGAAGAGCTCAAGAAAACCCTTAAGGGATTATCTTAATGTGATTGTTTGGCGAAAAATTGTCTCAAATTAGCAAATAATCACCACAATGATGATTTATGCATCAAACAGTCATTTTGTTGCAATAATCCTGACTTTATTGATTGACTATCCAGATCAAATCGGTAGAATGCCATTCCGCAGTCAGGGGAAACCTCCTTAGATTGTAATGATAAAAAATGTGACATTAGCTCAGTTGGATAGGTTGAAAGACGATACCTTTCTTGCAGATTTAATAAAGCGTTTATAAAGATTGAAAATGCGACATTAGCTCAGTTGGTAGAGCGATACCTTGCCAAGGTATAGGTCATCGGTTCGAACCCGATATGTCGCTCCAATTTCTTATCTTATCCGATGGATTCGAAGTTGGTAGCATGGCGCGATGGCAGAATGGCTATGCTGCGGATTGCAAATCCGCCGATCTCGGTTCGACTCCGGGTCGCGCCTCCACAAAATTGCGTTTAATGGTTACTGTAACGTAACGATTAAAACAACACTTTGCCCGAGTGGTGGAATCGGTAGACACAAGGGATTTAAAATCCCTCGCTGAATAAGCGTGCCGGTTCAAGTCCGGCCTCGGGTACCATTATAATCTCTAGTAATAGAGAGTGGTGTAAAAAAGCCTCAACATTAGTTGGGGCTTTTTTACGTCTGCAATTTAGATTTTATTGTTAAGGCAAAAGCAAAATCCCTCGCGCTCTGGTTGAAAATCAGGCGTGCCATTCTTTCGATAAAGAGCAGTCCGGCCTCGGGTACCATCCTTTACATACGTTAAGTATGGTGTGAAAAAGCCTCGACATTAGTCGGGGCTTTTTTACGTCTGTAATTTGATTGTTAAGGATTAAAGTCAAAAGCAAAATCTCTCGCGCTCGGGTTGAATATCAGGCGTGTCATTCTTGCGATAAAGAGCAGTCCAGCCTCGGGTACCATTGTCATCTCCAGCAATAGAATAACCTGCGGCCACTAACGTCGTGGTGCTTCGCCAACACCAGACCAAGAGGAAACCAACGGCTGTTCCCTCTTTCTTTTCTATAAAAGAATTGGCCCAGCCGACATATCAAAATTATCATTCTTTACTAAGCAATAGCAGCGATAATTTCGCGACGTTGTCAAATCTAGCTTTTGACCTCATTTGTAGCCAGCTTAGGCCACCTCTTTATGGTAAAGAATAAAAATGCTAACGCTTCAGATGGGGCGTCCCTTCCTCTCCAAAGCTAGCTGGCTCTGATAGGCAGGATGCCTGAATGCCTTGTAGCACATTGATGTGCGTGAAAGGCCATGTCAGTACTCACGTCATTTTCTTCAACGCCCTCAAGTTCAGAGTTGAATTTGAACATTTTAAATTAAGACAACTAACTCGTTTGTGCCCCTTTTCACGTTAGATCATTTATTCATTACCCCCTGTTAATATGAGTTTGCCTTACAAAAAGTTATCCATTCATTAATTTGTAGTCTAATCTCCGAACAAATCTAAAGTATCTTTAATATCATTGTTATAATTGTAAATGAATTGCTTTAGGCGATAAGGACTTACTTCTTTGAAATTTAGCCTCCTGATAAAATATGCAGAAAGCCAGTCAGTAACTTTTAAACTCTTATCGTCAAGTAAACCGTCAACTTCACAAACAAACTTTAAAAGTGTCGATATACCCTCAAATTCAAGGTCACTCCCCACTGCATTATCTACAATCGAAATCACGTACCCCAATTCAAGTACCACACTAAGAATCTGATAAGCAATTTCTTGGCTTTTACCAACTTGTCCTAACTCAATTTTATTTTTATATGGGATCAGTATCTTCTTGTTTAATTGTTCAACAACCTCTTCTAGTTTAGCTCCATGACCAATTAGACTTAACAGATAATATGAGCCCATTAATTTCCTAAAGCTGTAGAGGTAATTAGCACCATCAGAATTTAAGTTCATGACAAATGTACGAGTTGTATACTGTATTAAATCGGATAAAACTAAGTTGATGGAATCTTCTGAAAGATGTTTCCCAACCTCGGGAACATCTTTGACTAATAAGCTATACCCTAGCTCAGCGAATGAGTGACTAATATAGTCATTCATTCCGATGTACAAGAATATATCTAATGACATCAAAAAGTGCTTAACAGCGGACTCGTGGTTGCCGAGCTTACTGTGGCATTTACCTATCTGATGCAATGTTTGCCCTTTGTTAACACCAGATGAAGAACTGTCTTGAAGTTCAAGTGCACTATAATAGGCTTCAATCGCGATCTCTGGTCTACTTTGGTTTAAAAGTGACGTTCCAAGCAGACCTAGACAAGTAGATAAATCTTTATTTAGATCTAATTTGACGAATTCAATATCATCTGTCTGAATTTTTTTATCTTTAAGCATAGCTCTCAAACCATCGATAGCATCTTGAGCGTATTTTTGTGCTTCAGAATCACTTCTATTGGTGGAAGATGAGCTACCAGCAATTAAAGCCTTACTCATGGACAGCCCAGGAGAGGCATCACCTGTATCAAAAACTGCCTCAATATGCTTCAGATATAATTCAGCGTCTCTCAACAAAGCATCATCACCAGCTCGTTCAGCTAAGCAGATATACTGTTGCAGAAGAGCATTTGCCCTTTCGATATTATTTGTGGTTAAAGCTAGCTCCATAACTGATTTCAGAACTTTGGCCCCTACCTCTGGAGCTCCTAGAACAAAATAATATGGCATAATTGCAGATGCTAAATGGCCCGCAATCTCACAAAGTTTAGGATTACTTTCTCTAGCTAGCGCCAGTTCTATGATATTTAGTAAGTTTGGTAGCTCGGTTTCATAGCGACTCATTAATATAGGAGTATTCTCAGGATCGTTATAGTTCGTTTCGAGTACAGCTACAATGACCAATAACTCTTGAGCCAAATGCATAATGATTTGCTCGAACTGACCTGGATCTTCACTTATTGCTTTTTCAGCCACAAAGTTTCGTACTGGAGTTAACATTCTGGTTCGCGAGATCTTTTCATTGATCCTAATATCATCAATGAAATGCCACCTTTTCAAAGATGCGTAGGCCTCTTTAGTGCCTTCTATCTCAAGCCACTTGTCTTTTAAATATAATGTATATATACCTGCCGGGGTTTCTGACAATGCCCAAAGTAGCTTTTTCGAATCCTGAGACAAAAAGTTGTATGCTGTTCGAAGACAAACCTCAAGCGAGGTATGGCGGTTGTGGTGCAACCTTGCAGGTAAGCTGATAGCTTTAGTACGATTTTTATTTATCTCGCCCATTGCGCTTTCGGCATCGCCATAATACTTAGCTAATGTGCTAGCGAAAGTTATAGCCAAAGCATGCCCATCGCAAAACTCCAACAATTCGTTCACTCCTTTCTGTAAACTCCCTTCACTTTGGCGATGCGATTGTTCAAATAATTGTTTACTTTCGGGCTCAGAAAGCCCTTTTAAGTTAATGATTTTTTGACATGGAATGCTGTACAGCTCTACTTGGCTTGTGACAATAAATTGTGTGGCTGATGTTTCTGCGTACCATTGCTTGATGGTATCTTCTAATTCTTCTAGTTGCTCTAAGTTACTTTGTTCAATACCATCAAAAACAATAAGAGCTTTAGCTTGATCAAAATATTGAGTAAGATTATCTACGCTACGTTCTTCCTCTTTCGACATGAAAACATTAAGCAAAGCCAGTATTAACTCATCAACTGAGCGATACTTATCCACGCTACACCAAATCACATTTCTCTCTGTTCTACACTTTTCTATTGCCTGTAGTAACAACTCAGATTTGCCGATGCCACCTATTCCACAAATCTGTATTGACGGCTCAGTATGTAAAGACGTAACTAAATCTTCAAGCTCAAGCTCCCGGCCGAAGAAATTTTTGGTCGCTCTTGGAGGCTTCATTTGGTGTGATAGTTTGCAAACCTTTGATCCCGGGCCTTGATAAGCCCCTAGAACAGTAGACACTTCATAAATCTTACTAAATTCGGGGTAGTGCTTAGCAATGACATTGGGGTGCATTCCTAGTTCTCTTTGAATTTCATCCCAACTTTTTACTTCTACCGAAAATAAGTTTTCCTTTCGATGTTTTTCAGTTAAATCTCTTGCTACTTTTTGTATATTTGCGTCGTTCTGCGCTGTCGTAGCTAGAATGAACATTTTGAGAGCAGGAGTAAAACATTTTGCTTTTTCTACTTCATCAGTTAATTCTTTTTCCGTAACAGCATTACCATAACGGTCATCTTTTCCCTTACATTGAACACCAAACCATTCATCAGACATCCCTATATGCCCATAGACGTCCACTCCAAACTGACGTTGGCCTGTTCGCCCGTGCAATTGTGTATCTTTAGATTCATGGATAGCACTCCATAAATCAGCACATAACTCCTCAAACTCTTGCCAATGTTTAGGGGCTTTTATTAGTGATGAATGAAAAAGTGACATTTCCTTACCTAACGCTCTGACTTTTTTGATATAACTGCAATCTATCACAAAGTCACCTCTTAGGTATGTGGGGCTATAAAAACTTTTTTGACTACCATACATTTCCTAATCTTAAGAATCACGTTTAGACTCTTAGCTCTAACGTGTTTTTGTCCAAAAACGAGTTGTTCTTAGCTTTCAAATGCCCGAATTAAACGCTGAACTTGAGGGTGTTGAAGATTATTTATAAAAGAATACGTGATCTGAGCATGCCACTACAACATTTGTGGTTATAGGCCAAAATCACAAGGCATAAAGAAACACCTGGATCCCGGCTTAAAAGCACTGCCGGGATAATGAGAAGAGTGTTAACCAGTTTTGTCCAAAATGATTTGGTCTTAGCTTTCAATGCCCAAATTCAACTCTAAACTTGAGGCCGTTGAAGAAAATGACGTGAGTTAGCCATGGATGGCGTACTAGCTTTGGAGGGGAAGGGTCGTTCCTTGGCATCCATGCCACCACGACATTTGTGAATCCATTCACATCAGACTCCCATCTGAAGCGTTAGCATTTTCGAATAAGGCCGAGGCCGATTCCAAATAGAGTTAAAAGCTGGATAGATTTCCGTCGCAATTTTATCGCTGCTGTTGTTTGGTGAAAAAGCGAAAATGTTGCCGGAACGGCAGGGGTGATCCAAGAGGGGATTGCTGTTGATCCCCTTTTGGCCTGTGCAGGGTGGAACCTTGCGATCTTACTTCAAACGAAGTTTGAAAATTCTAGCTTGGCCGCAGGCAATGATATGTGGGTCTGTGGGTCAGTGGTCAGTGTAAACTTTAATTTATTACCGTACATTTCCTAATTTCACCGCTCATTTTTAGACCTTTTGCCACTGACAAACTTCTGTTCAATAACAAGTTAACCTTAGCCTCAAAATGCCAACATTCAACTCTGAACTAGAAGTCGTTGAAGACTTTTTACAAAAGAATACGTGAGCCTGTAAATAAAAAGGCAACCTAGTGGTTGCCTTAATTTATGCTTGTTGGTTGTTGTCACGCCTGGTTATAACGACTTAATCATCATAATGATCATTATCTATCGCCTGTTGGCGTTCGCGCTTAAACTGAGCGTCTTCATAAGCAGCGTTGATTTCTTCAAGTACCGAGTCAATATCGGCTGCATTGGTGTCGTCTTCAAACAAGCCAGTAAGTGCGGTATCTGGCTCGAGTTCGCCTTGTTCGTAAAGTGCCCACATTTCTTTAGCGTATTTTGTTTGCAGCAATTCTGGGGCAAATTGGCCGTAATATTCGGTCATGTTATTCACATCACGGTATAACATTGCTCTGGCATTATTGTTAGCGGATGCGTCTACTGCTTGTGGTAAGTCGATGATCACTGGTCCATTACTATCAACTAAGACATTAAATTCAGACAAGTCACCATGCACAATACCGGCACATAACATACGTACTATGTAGCCCATCATGGTGTGATGTTGCGACATGGCTTGCGCATGAGTTAAGTTAACGTCGTTTAAACGAGGAGCAACGTCGCCATTGGCGTCAGTGATTAACTCCATCAATAATACACCGTCAAAACACCCGTAAGGTACTGGAACGCGGATTTTAGCTGCAGCGCATTGATACAATGCTTCAACCTCGGCATTTTGCCAGGCTTTCTCTTGTTCTTCGCGGCCATATTTAGAGCCTTTTTCCATCGCGCGCCCACGACGGCTATTTTTAGTTTTTCGTCCTTCTTGGTACTGCGCGGCTTTTTTAAAGCTGCGCTTGGTCGCTTCTTTATAGACTTTGGCGCAGCGAATAGCATCGCCACACCGGATCATATAGACGGTGGCTTCTTTGCCACTCATCAGTTGGCTTATCACTTCATCAACGAGACCATCGTTAACCAGTGGCTGTAATCGTATTGGGGTTTTCATAGCGCTCGTTATACCTTAGTTGCGACTATGATGATATATCTTGGCAGACTTTTTTTACCTTGTTTTGACATCCGGTAAATTTTTGTACAGTTTATGTCATCAAAATAGTTTTTCTCCAAATGTTAGTTACGTCTTGCCAGCATACGTCATAGGTAAGCTTAACAATTTTGATGTCATCATTAACCACACATAACAACATCTTCACTGAAATGTGAAAATAGGAATACCCATGAATGTTTATGCCAGCACGTTAACCCGTTTTTTGCTTTTTTCCACGATGTTATCGACTCCGTTAATGGCCCAGACTGAGATTAATCCAATATATGATCAATCGCTGGCAGAAAAGGTGGGGGCGGATGAATATGGCATGAAGCGTTATGTGATGGCGTTTTTAAGTCGAGGGCCTAATCGAGAACGTCCCAAAGCAGAAGCTGATGAACTGCAACGGTTACACATGACCAATATTGAACGTTTAGCTGAAGAGGGTAAATTGGTATTGGCGGGGCCTTTTTTAACTGATGACGAACTCCGTGGTATTTATATTTTCGATGTAGAAACCATTGAACAGGCTCAACAATTAACTGCAACCGATCCAGCGATTAAAGCAGGCAGTTTGGTAATGGAATTAGTCCCCTGGTATGGCAGTGCTGCGTTAATGGAAGTCAATGCTATCCATAATACGCTAGCTAAAACGCTGATGTAATGCATCAAGGGTTTATGGTTTTTTATCATCAATAATGAAAGTATGATTGGCGTTTATCACTGTTGTTTTAAATCATCTTTTCGGCTTTGTTGTGGTATTACATATCAATAGCGGATGAAAACTTAATAACATATGCATAATTGAATGGTTTAGCGGCATCACTTGGCGATGATTAACCCGTACAATGTCGCTAAGTGAGTTGATTGGAGCCATTATGGCCAACGTGGTTAATAGATCAATATTTAGCAGTAGGGTATTTTCAGTTAATTTAGTCACTTATCATGAAAATCATCGTGTTATGAAACACGTTGATCCTGTGCAGCAAGGGCGATATTACAAGTTCAATATAGTGCTAAAACAACCTTTGCACGGAGGCGTATTTACGTGTGAGAAATACATCATGAATTTATGTCATAGGGTGTATTTGTTTCGCCCAGACTTATACGAACACAGCGTCACTAAGATTGAATCTGGCAAGCGGGTGCTATTGAGTGTGGCTATAAATATGTAAATTGTACCTGATTTGCAGGTATCAAGGCTAAACAGTAGCCATAATCGATAACGAGGTGAAATACGGCATGATAAGGTCTAAGGATCTATTAACCTTCGTGCGCGAGTTTGGTGAGCACTGGTGCAGGACTATGATTGGTGTTGTATTGACGTTTGGCGACGACTTCAACACCCTGGCAAGATAGCTTAAGGTTGAGGTCGGTTTCGGGCACACAACAGCAGGGTAGGCATTCATCTGCGTTAAGTTCTGCTAATGGCTGGGTAAGGTAACTGACTTCACCCGAAATCACCGTGGTTTTACAGGCACCGCAAAAACCATTGCGGCACTCTGAAAACACTTTTACTTTTTTAGACTCAAGCGCTTCTAATAAGCTTGAATGTTTACCGTCAAATAAAATCACCGGCTGACCTTTCAAGCTTACTATTGGGGCTTTTTTGAAATACTTCTTATAAGTCAAAGTCTAAAAACTCATCGCCATCGACAGAAGAATCAATTTGACCGACAAGATAAGATGATACTTCTACTTCTTGTGGGGCAACTTGCACAGCATCACTTTCTAACCAGTTTTTCATCCACGGCAGTGGATTCGATTGCTCATCGTAAGGTTGCGGTAAGTGAACTGACTTCATCCGTTGGTTAGTAATAAACTCAACATACTGGCATAAAATCTGTTCATTTAAGCCAATCATTGAGCCATCTTTGAATAAGTATTTAGCCCATTCTTTTTCTTGCTCCGCAGCTTTGACGAATAAATCATACGCTTCTTGCTTACACTCAGCAGCAATTTCGCCCATTTCTGGGTCGTCTTTACCGCCTTGCATTAGGCTTAATATATGTTGTGTGCTGTTAAGGTGTAATGCTTCATCACGCGCGATTAAGCGAATAATCTTAGCGTTACCTTCCATAACACGACGCTCGGCAAAGGCAAATGAACAAGCAAAACTGACATAGAAACGAATCGCTTCTAACGCATTGACTGACATCATGCACAAATATAATGACTTTTTGAGGATACGTGAATTAACGGTGATTTCTTTACCGTTAATGACGTGCGTTCCTTCACCTAACAAGTTATTAATTTGGGTAAGGTTAATCAAGTCATCGTAATAAGCGGCAATATCACCGGCACGCTTTAAGATTTCGTCATTTTGCACAATATCGTCAAACACCACTGATGGGTTGTTAACGATATTACGAATAATGTGCGTGTACGAACGCGAGTGAATGGTTTCAGAAAACGACCATGTTTCAATCCACGTTTCTAATTCTGGTAGCGATACCAAAGGCAAAAATGCCACATTTGGTGAGCGGCCTTGAATTGAATCAAGTAAGGTTTGGTATTTCAGATTAGATAAGAAAATATGCTGTTCGTGTTCAGGTAAGTTACCAAAATCAATTTTGTCACGGCTGACATCAACTTCTTCTGGACGCCAGAAAAACGATAATTGTTTTTCAATGAGTTTTTCGAAGACTTCATATTTCTGTTGATCGTAGCGTGCCACGTTAACCGATTGACCGAAAAACATCGGTTCTTTAGTCGAATCGTTAGGTGTTTGACAAAATGTTGAGTAAGCCATTATTTAGGTGTCCTGAAAACGCATTTTTCAAAAAGCGGGGAAGGCCCCCGCTAAATATACATAAAGTGATACTTTTATAAAAACTAAGGAGCTATATCTTACACGCACCGCCACCACAGCCATCGTCTTCTTCTTCGACGGCAATAATGTCGTCAAACTGATCCGAAGCACCGTCGCGAGTATTATGATAATACAATGTCTTAATGCCCAGTTTGTATACGCTAAGCAAGTCTTTTAACAAGGTTTGCATTGGTACACGACCGCCTTCAAAACGGCTTGGATCGTAGTTAGTGTTAGCCGAAATAGCCTGGTCAATAAATTTCTGCATTAACCCAACAAGTTGGATGTAACCATCATTGTTTGGCATGTTCCAAAGCAATTCGTACTTGTCTTTGAGGAGGTCAAAGTCAGGTACAACTTGTTTTAATTGTCCGTCTTTACTGGCCTTAACGCTAATTAATCCGCGTGGAGGCTCAATACCGTTAGTCGCATTTGAAATTTGCGATGAGGTTTCAGACGGCATTAATGCCGATAAGGTTGAGTTACGTAAACCGTATTGCTTAATGTCGCTACGTAATGTTTCCCAATCCATGTGTAATGGCTCGTCACAAATCTTATCTAAGTCGCGTTTGTAGGTGTCGATAGGTAAAATACCTTTCGAATAGGTTGTCTCGTGGAATAACGGACATGCACCTTGCTCTTTAGCTAAGTTCATTGAAGCTTTCAATAAGTAATACTGAATTGCTTCAAAGGTTTTGTGGGTCAGGTTGTTTGCTGAACCGTCTGAGTATTTCTTACCGTTTTTCGCTAAGTAGTTAGCAAAGTTAATCACGCCTATACCAAGAGTACGACGATTCATCGAACTCGTTTGCGCGGCAATAATTGGGTAATCTTGGTAATCCAATAAGTTATCTAGCGCACGTACTGCTAAATCGGCTAATGGCTCAAGTTCAGATAAATCTTCAATGGCACCTAAGTTAAGTGCAGACAGAGTACATAACGCAATTTCACCGTCTGGATCATTGATGTTATTCAATGGTTTCGTCGGTAATGCAATTTCTAAACATAAGTTAGATTGCTTAATTGGCGCTACTTTAGAATCAAACGGGCTGTGAGTATTACAGTGATCGACGTTTTGAATGTAAATACGGCCAGTTGAGGCACGCTCTTGCATCATTAACGAGAACAGTTCAACCGCTTTGATTTGTTTTTTGCGGACATTGCTGTCTTGCTCATACTGTAAGTACAAACGTTCAAACTCTACCTGGTCTTCAAAGAAAGCATCGTAAAGACCTGGCACGTCTGATGGGCTGAATAGACTGATGTATTCGCCTTTAATCAAACGCTGGTACATTAATTTGTTTAACTGCACACCGTAGTCAAGGTGACGAACACGGTTGTCGTCAACACCACGGTTGTTTTTAAGCACCAGTAGCGACTCGACTTCTAAATGCCATAACGGATAGAAAAGTGTTGCTGCACCGCCACGAACGCCGCCTTGAGAACACGACTTAACCGCAGTTTGGAAATACTTGTAAAAAGGTAAACAACCAGTGTGGAATGCTTCTCCGCCACGAATTGGGCTACCTAACGCACGGATACGACCAGCGTTAATACCAATACCAGCACGTTGGCTGACGTATTTAACGATAGACGATGCGGTCGCGTTGATTGAATCTAAGCTGTCATCACATTCAATTAATACACAAGAGCTGAACTGACGTGTTGGAGTGCGCACGCCAGACATGATAGGTGTAGGTAATGAAATTTTGAATAGAGACGTCGCGTCATAAAAGTCTTTAATGTACTTCAGACGAATTTCTTTTGGGTAACGCGCAAATAAGCACGCTGCCACTAAAATATACAAGAACTGAGCGCTTTCGTAGACTTCGTGAGTCACACGGTTTTGCACTAGGTATTTGCCTTCTAATTGCTTAACTGCAGCATAAGAGAAGTTCATATCGCGCCAGTGATCGATGTAGGTGTCTAATGTTTCAATTTCTTCGCGCGTGTAATCGGCCAAAATATGCTTATCATATTTGCCCATTTCCACTAGACGCGTCACATGGTCATATAACTTAGGTGGTTCAAATTGACCAAAGGCTTTTTTGCGTAAATGAAATACTGCTAAGCGAGCTGCTAAGAATTGATAATCTGGCGATTCTGGCGAGATTAAGTCGGCAGCGGCTTTAATAATGGTTTCATGAATGGCTTCTGTTGGAATGCCTTCAAAAAACTGCAGGTGAGATCGAAGTTCAACTTCAGATACAGAAACGTTTTTTAATCCCTTGGCTGCCCAAGTGATCACGCGGTGAATTTTATCTAAATCGATAGTTTCACGTTCGCCACTGCGTTTAGTGACTGTCATATTGCTTTTCATTGAAGAGAGGCCTTGGTTCGATATCCGGTCATGTGATCGCGTTCAGGATGCAGTGTTACTTTATTCGATCAGAACAAATCACAAAACAGTTCCATGTTAAAACAATCATCCTGAATGCCACTTACGGCAATGTACATCTACTGTACGTTCAGTAAACATCTACACTTTAATACCCACACAGCGTAGTGTTTTGATTGTCACCCACACACAAGATATGGTGTTATTTATAAACTGAGATACAAGATAGTGAGGTTTGAGCTGATTTGCAAGCCACAATTACATTAACTTCTTGTGGATAAGTTGAGGATAAAGAGCAGGGTTAGTAACGGCTAACCCTAGAGCCCAAATTTATATAGTGTTTTTCATGGTTGATGTTTTTTTATGCGATAGATTAGAAAATTTTGATCGCTAAAATAAGCAGCGATCAAAAAATTATGTCCATTTTTAGATTGATCTTTTGCTGTATTTGATCCGCAGATAAAAAAGTGGATGGTTGGCTACAACAAACTGACAAATTCATCTGTAACCATGTTCTCATGCGTTGATATGGCCTGATGATAAATGGGTTATTCGCTAAAAAATTGCCTCAAGGATGCACCATGTTCAAATTGATGCTTCGATGGCCATAAATCTGGCGTATCTGAGGCCGATAAGTAACCCCAAAGTGCTATGCCTCCAAGCATGTTTGCATTGTGCGCCGCGACGAGGTCACGCTCTGCATCACCTAAATACAAAATATGTTCAGGTGGCATGGCAATTTGTTGTGCAGCTAACAACATCGGTGCGGTGTGGGGTTTGGCATGGCGAGTGCTGTCGCCGCTGATCATGGCTTTTAACTGATAGGTTAACCCAAGCTTTTCGACCAATGGACGAGCAAACCGAGCAGGCTTATTGGTAACCACACCATAAGGAATGCCTTGCTGGTCTAATAATGTCAGTAGTTCAGGTAAGTTATCGAATAAACGGCTGTGATCGCCATTGATACGGCCATAATGCTGTAATAAACCTTGTTGAATACGCACTTGCAGTGCTTCATCGGCATCGGGTATTGCTGTTTTAACTAAAAACAAACTGCCGTGTGATGCGGCATGACGCATTTTATCCAGTGGCTGAGCACTAAACCCGGCATCATCTAAACTGAGATTAAGTGCATGGACTAAATCTGGTGCGGTATCGGCTAATGTGCCGTCAAGGTCAAATAACACCCCTTTAACATCGTGTTTATGCACTTTATTATTCCTTATATCAGCGTTGAACCGTCGCGAAGATGAACACAGAGAAGAGGCCGGTAACACATGGCGTTATCGGCTTTTTGTTGCGAAGCGTGTTGAGCTAAGCCAATTTAGTCGGTTTTCTGGGTGGCGATCATATAGTTTACATCAACACTGTTAGTGTATTTAAATACGCCAGACAGTGGGTTGTAAGTAATGCCCAATGCATCTTTACACAATAAGTCCGTGTTATCGACCAGTGCCATTAACTCAGATGGACGAATAAATTTACTGTGGTCGTGAGTGCCAATTGGCAACATTTTCAGTAAGTATTCGGCGCCAATAATGGTTTGCAGATAAGACATCATATTGCGGTTAATGGTTGAGAAAAAGACAAAACCATTGGGTTTGACCATGTCGCAGCACGCTTGGACCACCGATTGTGGGTCTGGTACATGCTCAAGCATTTCCATGCAGGTGACCACATCATAATATTCTCGGTGAGTGTCACGGTGATTTTCTGCGGTGGTTTTAAGGTAATTAACAGTCATACCTGCTTCTAAGGCATGCAACTTGGCGACTTCTAATGGCTCTGTGCCCATGTCGATACCATCAACATTCGCGCCAATACGCGCCATGCTTTCAGATAAAATACCGCCGCCGCAGCCCACATCTAGGACATTTTTACCAAACAGGCCACTCACGGTTTGGTCGATATAATTTAATCGCAGCGGATTAAGTAAATGCAATGGCTTGAACTCGCCATTAAGATCCCACCAAGTTTGTGCCATGGCTTCAAATTTTGCGATCTCATGCGGATCAACATTGGCTGTTGATTGTTCAGCGTCTGACATAAGTTAACCTAACTGTCTAATAAAGTATGGGCGTTATTATAACGATAACCTTCACGAATAGAAGTCAACATTGTGCTTTTGCGACTTAGCTTTGCTTATAAAATCACCGTTTAGAACCTGTATGAACATTTTTTATAATACAAAGCGCTTAAACCGTCAGCAATTTGGCCTTTATGTCGGCATAAAATTGTTCGTATATTAGAGTGTGATTAATCTAATCCAGCTGAAAATATTAGCTTTTTTATAATTTTTATACAGTAGTGGGCATTTGGCTAGTGTTTGCTCTGGCGACATTAAATATCTGTGTTAGAATGCCAAATCACGTTTTTAAGCTAGATAATAATATGGAAGATTTATTGTCAGCTCACTTTAGGGGAACGCGCAGTTTATGACTGATCTGGCATCATCTATTTCGCCAATTAATATCGAAGACGAACTTAAGAATTCTTACCTTGATTACGCCATGAGTGTAATTGTAGGTCGTGCATTACCTGACGTCCGTGACGGTTTAAAACCAGTTCACCGTCGCGTATTGTTCGCAATGAGCGAATTGAAAAACGATTGGAACAAACCATATAAAAAATCCGCTCGTGTCGTTGGTGACGTAATTGGTAAATATCACCCACATGGTGATACCGCTGTATACGATACAATTGTACGTATGGCACAGCCTTTCTCGCTACGCTATACACTGGTTGACGGACAAGGAAACTTTGGTTCGGTCGACGGTGACTCTGCAGCAGCAATGCGTTATACCGAAATCCGTATGAAGAAGTTGGCGCATTCACTGCTTGCCGACCTTGAAAAAGAAACCGTCGATTTCGTACCTAACTATGACGGCACCGAATTTATTCCTGCTGTTTTACCTACACGTGTACCTAACCTGTTAATTAACGGTTCATCAGGTATTGCGGTAGGTATGGCGACCAATATTCCACCACACAATTTAACTGAAGTGGTTAAAGGTTGTTTAGCATTAATTGATGACCCAAGCTTATCAATTGAGCAGTTAATGGAATATATCCCAGGTCCTGATTTCCCAACAGCTGCGTCAATCAATGGCCGTAAGGGCATTATCGATGCGTATAACACTGGCCGTGGTCGCGCAATTATGCGTTCGAAAGCGGAAGTAGAAACGGAAGATAACGGCCGCGAACGCATTATTGTTCACGAAATTCCTTATCAAGTTAACAAAGCACGTTTGATTGAAAAAATCGCTGAGCTTGTTAAAGATAAAAAATTAGAAGGCATTAGCGGATTACGTGATGAGTCTGATAAAGACGGCATGCGTATCGTGATTGAAATCAAACGCGGTGAAGTGGGTGAGGTTGTATTAAACAACTTATACGCTCAAACGCAAATGCAGTGTTCTTTTGGTATTAACATGGTGGCGTTGACCAACGGTCAGCCTAAATTGTTTAACCTTAAAGAAATGCTTGAGTGCTTTATTCTTCACCGTCGTGAAGTGGTTACGCGCCGTACTGTATTTGAATTACGTAAAGCCCGCGAACGTGCTCATATTCTTGAAGCATTAGCCATTGCACTGGCTAACATTGACCCAATCATTGCATTAATCAAAGCCTCTCCAACACCAGCAGAAGCTAAAGTTAAATTAGTGGCTGAAGGTTGGGAATTAGGTCATGTACAAGGCATGCTTGAAAAAGCAGGTGATGATGCAGCGCGCCCAGAATGGTTAGAGCCTGAGTACGGTATCCGTGACGGTAAATACTATTTAACTGAACAACAAGCGCAAGCAATCCTTGAATTACGTTTACACCGTTTAACCGGTTTAGAGCATGACAAGATTTTAGCTGAGTACGAAGAGCTATTAGTTGTTATTGCGGCATTGTTATTAATTCTTCGCAGTCCAGAACGTTTAATGGAAGTGATTAAAGAAGAGTTAGCCGAAATTCTTGAGCAATACGGTGATGAACGTCGCACAATTATCAACGCTAATGAAATTGACATGAGTCTTGAAGACTTAATCAATGAAGAAGACGTTGTCGTGACCTTATCGCACTTAGGTTACGCCAAGTACCAAGTATTGTCTGACTACCAAGCGCAGCGTCGTGGTGGTAAAGGCAAAGCGGCGACGAAAGTAAAAGACGAAGACTTCGTTGAAAAACTACTGGTTGCTAACACTCACGATACCATTTTGTGCTTCTCTGACTTTGGTAAAATGTACTGGTTAAAAGTGTACCAATTACCGCTTGCGAGCCGTACAGCTCGTGGTCGCCCAATTGTTAACTTGTTACCACTGTCTGACGGTGAACACATTACTGCAATCTTACCTGTTCGTGAGTATGCTGATGATAAATTTATCATCATGGCAACCGCACACGGCACCGTTAAGAAAACAGCATTAACGGCTTACAGTAACCCTCGTGCAAACGGCATTATTGCTGTAAACCTAAAAGACGGCGATCAATTGATTGGTGTTGATATTACTGAAGGTAGCGACGACATCATGTTGTTCTCTAACGAAGGTAAAGTGGTTCGCTTTAACGAAAAAGCCCGTGACTCAGTGACTGGTGAAGTGAAGATTGATGCTGAAACTGGCGAAGAAATCATTGCTCTACGTCCAATGGGCCGAACAGCAACGGGTGTTCGTGGTATTAAGCTTGAAGACGGTCAAAAAGTGGTTTCACTGATTGTTCCTAAAGGTGATGGCGCAATCTTAACGGTAACTGAAAACGGTTACGGTAAGCGTACTGAGCTAAGTGAATATCCAGCGAAGAGCCGTGGCACTAAAGGTGTGGTATCGATTAAAGTGAGCGAGCGTAACGGTTCAGTTGTCGGTGCGGTTCAAGTTGGTGATTTCGACGAAATCATGCTAATCAGTGACAAAGGCACATTGGTTCGTACACCTGCTGAAGGCGTATCAATTATTGGCCGTAACACACAAGGGGTGACCATCATTCGTACCGCAGATGACGAGAAAGTCGTTGGTTTGCAGCGTATTGATGAAATCCAAACAGAAGAGTTGTTAGATGAAGAAGGCAATGTCATCGTGCCTGCTGACATCATTGAAGGCGAAGTCGCCGAAGGTGAAACAGTTGAGTCTGCAAGTTCTGATGTAGAAGATGATGCAGAGGCTGACGAGCAGGAATAACCTGTCAGTTAACTTCAACACATCGATAACGGGCGCCTAATGGCGCTCGTTTTATTTTACGGAAAATTATTCATCAAAATAGGCAAATAAAGGCCTATTCAACTGCAAATAAAGTCCTTAGTATTAACCGCTAAACATAATGATACCAATCGTATGGATTATCTGAGCAGATCAGAGAGTAAATATGATTGCTATGAATACAAACTGAGTCAAGGAGTTGTCTGTGAGCGCGATTTATAATTTCTGTGCGGGTCCTGCGATGTTACCTCAAGCTGTGATGCAAAAAGCACAACAGGAATTAATTGATTGGAATGGCCTTGGCGTTTCCGTGATGGAAATTAGTCACCGTAGTAAGGAATTTATCGCGTTAACGGAGCAAGCGGAAGTGACCTTGCGCCAGTTAATGAACATTCCGACAAACTACCATGTGCTTTTTATGCACGGTGGTGGCCGCGCCCAGTTTTCAAATGTCGTTAACAACTTTTTAGGTGATAACGGTCGTGCCTTATATTTAGTCAGTGGCCAGTGGTCGTCTGCTGCGGTGACCGAAGCACACAAATTAGTTGGTGAAAGCCAAATAGATAGTATCAATATCGTTGAAAAAGTGGACGGATTAAATCAAGTTAACTTACCTGATCTCAATGCTATCGATAAAGACTACCGTTATGTGCATTACTGTTCAAATGAAACGGTTGATGGGATTGAAATCTTCGAAGAGTTAGACAGCCCATGGCCAGTGGTGGCCGATCTGTCATCAACCATCATGTCGCATGACATTGATGTCAGCAAATATGGGCTTATTTATGCGGGTGCGCAAAAGAACATTGGCCCATCAGGCTTATCGATTGTAATTGTGCGTGACGATATGTTGAAGTTACCCAGCCTACCACAGTCATCAATTATGGATTATCGTGTTGCGGTTGAGCATGGTTCAATGTTTAATACACCGCCAACGTTTGCATGGTATTTAGCATCAGAAGTGTTTGCCTGGTTAGCGGCAAATGGTGGCGTGAGTGCGATGGCTGACGTTAATCAACAAAAAGCGGCTTTATTATATGAGTGTATCGATTCAAATCCATTTTATAAAAATGGTGTCGCCCCGCACAATCGCTCGCGCATGAATGTCACCTTCCAATTGGTCAATGACACTCTTGACGGCGAGTTTTTAAAGCAAGCAGAGCAGGCGGGATTAGTTGCGCTAAAAGGTCATCGTATTGTTGGCGGCATGCGCGCCAGTATTTACAATGCTATGCCATTAGCCGGTGTGCAAAAACTGGTTAACTTTATGAATCAATTTGCCACTCAACACGCTTAACGGTTACTGCCATTGTTAACACCTCAACTGAGGCGTTAAACCCCAAAAAGATCCCGAGAGGATCTTTTTTGTTATGTATAGGGCCTGTTGATCTTTCAAGGTTGTTTTTGCAGCGAATTGTTGGCCATTATTCACATTTACAACTGCGCGGCAGAGACTTCGAGGTGTAGTTATTCTACATAAAAAGTCGATTTTTCCGGTATGTGATTTAACCCATGACGGTACGATTATGGCCTATAAAATTGGTGCTAAAGTCACCGGTAAAGAATGGAATGATGGGCATCCTGGTTCGGCTAAAAACTCAGGTTCAAGTTATGATAATTGGCATGGACAAATAGAAGAAAAGCCGTAGATTACCTCTGCGCAAATTAATCATCATTTGGGTGTCGATATGAATTATCAAGCATACACTCAAGGTGCGCCCGTTTTGATGATGCCACCAAGGCCACAACGCCCAGGTGAAGCGGTTAAGCAGCAAACGGTTAGTCAAACCAATATCTTTCCCGCGGGACCGTTTGTGCCAGAAGCCTTTAAACAATCTGGTCCTCCACCTAAACCACCAGAAGCTGGTTTTTTTCGTAGCCTGGTGTCAAGTAAAGGCCATTCTGGCCCAACTGGTATGGGCAGCGAGCAAGTCGGCGGTTCGAGTGCCGGGATGGCAATCCATAAGTCAGAAGGTCTGGTGCCAACCAATGCCCAAGGGTTGTCGACGATTCCTGGTTTATATGCAGCAGGTGATGCGCTAGGGTCTTATATGTCGGGTGGTATTTATACCCAAATCGGTTCATCGTTGGCGGGCTCTGCTGTACAAGGGGCCATCGCTGGGACTGCTACGGCAAATGAAAGTCTCGGAATGGCCAGTAAGTTGGATGTGTCTGAACAATATTTGGCATTGGTTAACCAACAAATTTTAGCGCCATTAAAGCGTCAACGTGGTTATAGCCCAGCCTGGGTGACTCAGGTGTTACAGGGCGTGATGATCCCTAACTTTGTGCTTTACATTAAAAAAGAGCGCATGATTCAAGCGGCGTTAGCGTATGTTGAGGAGCTATATGAGCACCATGTCCCGATGTTAATGGCGGACGATTTACATGCACTTCGCTTGGCGCACGAAACTGAGAATATGATTATCACCGCAGAAATGAAGCTCAAAGCATCCATTATGCGTAAAGAAAGTCGCTGCAGTCATTACCGTTTAGACTGTCCCGATATTGATTATGAAAACTGGCAGGCGTGGATAAACATCTCTAAAGATGAAAAAGGCAACATGGTATTAGAAAAGCAACCTTTTGATAGTTGGCCAAATGTTACTTAGCACATTATAGAAAGTCTAATGAGACAAACTATAATGAAACAATAAAGCCGACATAAAGTAGTCGGCTTTATTGTTTGTGCAATGACATAACTCGGGTTATTTGATTACCGCAGCAATTGATTTTGCCAAATAATCAACGTTCGCTTCACTAATACCGGCAATGCTAATGCGGCTTGAACCGACCATATACACACTGTATTGCTGTTTAAGCGTTGCAACTTGCTCTGGGTTAACCCCTAAAAATGAGAACATGCCTTTTTGACGAGCAATAAAGCTAAAGTCGCGGTCAACACCATTAGTAATAAGCTGATTAACTAGCATTTCACGGTTACCGTTAATGCGGTCACGCATTTCTTTAAGCTCGAGTAACCATTGCTGTTTAAGGGCCGGGGTGCCTAAAATAGTTTCTACAATGGCTGCACCATGTGCTGGCGGCATTGAGTAGATACAGCGAATGACATACAGCAAGACCGATTGAGCGATATCCGCGGTAGCACTGTCTTTAGCCACAATTGAGCAAGCGCCAATACGTTCACGGTATAAGCCAAAGTTTTTAGAGCATGAGCTGCATAAAATCATGCTTTCTACCGCAGCTGCCATTTGACGTACGCCGTAAGCATCTTCATCAACACCATCACCAAAGCCTTGATAGGCCATGTCTATAAGTGGTGTAAAGCCTTGTTTAACGGTGACCTTAACGACTTCATCCCATTGCTGTGTGCTTAAATCCATGCCGCTAGGGTTGTGACAACAAGCGTGTAATAACACCACATCGTCTTTACCTATGGTATTTAAGGTTGCCAGCATTTGCTGGAACTTAAGGCTCTTGGTGTCGTAATCGTAATATGGGTAGGTTTTTACCGTAATACCCGCCGCTTCAAATAACCCCGTGTGGTTGGCCCAGGTTGGGTCGCTCACCCACAATACTGCATTAGGATTACAGCGCTTAATAAAGTCAGCAGCCACTCTTAGTGCGCCTGTTCCACCGGGTGTCGATACCGTTCTAACACGATTCGTAATCAAGGCACTGTGACTTGCGCCAAAGGCTAATTCGCCCATTAATTGGTTAAAGGGCGCAGAACCGGTCGGACCTATGTATACCTTGGTCGTTTCGGTGTCTAAACGAATTTTTTCAGCCGCTTTAACACAATCTAAAATAGGCGTGTGACCCACAGGATCTTTATAAACACCCACACCTAAGTCAACTTTATTTGCGTGGCTGTCTTCGCGGTATTGTGTCAGTAGACCCAAAATTGGATCGGCAGGTAGGGCTTTTAGGGTATCGAACATGAATAGAACCTTGTATTTGCTATTTGTACTAAGCATAACGTGCTTTAAACACAGAGTTAAAGTGATTATTGTCGGTTAGGATGATTAATTGCGCCTTGAGATTTTTTCATTTGGAAAGTTAATTGAACAGACAAATAATACTGTCATATCGAGAGATTATCTGGTGTAATGGCTGGCCATTACATTGTTTTGAATTTATCTTAAGTCAATCGTGAGTATTGGCGGCGTAAATAATCCAATTTATGCTTGATATTACTGCCGTAATCCGTATTTTTGTAACGTTGAAATCGTCATCAAATGACGTCGATAGGTTTGTACCTATTAATATGAATTTGTGCCACTTGATTTACGCTGTTTGGCAATAACTGAGTGATGTTTACCACCAAGATTAACGTGAACTTAATCTGTAGCAAAAGAAGAAAGCAAATGAAGCAACTGCGTCTTGATCCAATTACCTGCATAAACGGCGAAATTAATATCCCTGGCTCTAAAAGCATTTCCAATCGTGCATTATTGTTAGCCACACTTGCCAAGGGCAGCACGACTCTGACTAATTTGCTTGACTCAGATGACATCCGATATATGTTGGCATCACTCAAGCAATTAGGTATTCAATACAGGTTAAGTGACGATAAAACCGTTTGTGTCGTTGAAGGTAATGCTGGCCCAATATCATCTACCACAGTACAGAGCTTATTTTTAGGGAATGCTGGCACGGCAATGCGTCCATTATGTGCAGCATTAACACTCGGTCAGGGAGAGTTTACCCTTACTGGTGAGCCTCGCATGGAAGAGCGTCCTATCGGCGATTTAGTTGATGCATTACGTCAATTAGGTGCTGATGTGACTTACCTTAAAAATGACGGCTTTCCGCCATTAACCATTAACGCTACCGGCCTTAATGGTGGTGATGTGGACATTGCTGGAGATTTATCCAGTCAGTTTTTAACGGCTTTATTGATGGTTGCGCCATTAACTAAAGACAGCGTTAACATCAAAATCAAAGGCGAATTAGTTTCAAAACCTTATATCGATATTACGATTGCGCTAATGAAACAGTTTGGTGTTGAGGTTATTAACCACCAATATCAACGATTTGAAATTAAAGCCGGTCAACAGTATGTGTCACCAGGTAAAGTATTAGTAGAAGGCGATGCATCATCGGCATCGTACTTTTTAGCCGCCGGTGCGATACAAGGTGGTGAAGTTAAAGTTACTGGCGTAGGGCGATTAAGCATTCAAGGCGATGTTAAGTTTGCTGACGCTTTAGCTAAAATGGGCGCCGATATAGAGTGGGGCGATGATTACATTATTGCCCGTAAATCGTCGTTAACGGCCATCGAAATGGACATGAACCATATTCCTGATGCGGCCATGACCATTGCTACGGCTGCGTTATTTGCCAAAGGCACTACCAAACTGACTAATATTTACAACTGGCGCATTAAAGAAACCGATCGCTTAGCTGCAATGGCGACAGAACTGCGTAAAGTAGGGGCGATTGTTGATGAAGGACATGATTACATCACCATTACACCACCTGCTCAGTTAAACACGGCTGATATTGATACGTATAATGATCACCGTATGGCGATGTGTTTTTCATTAATGGCCTTCGCTGATTGTGGCATTACCATTAACGATCCAGATTGTACGTCTAAAACATTCCCCGACTATTTTGCCCAGTTTAGTCGTTTAGCTAAATAAGCAGATATCATCTGTTTACCTGTCGCCCTTTTGTGTTTCTTTACAATGCAAAAGGGCGATCTTGGTTTAAATAACTAAAAATTCATCAGTAATTAACATTTATTTGTTATACAATGCGCGCGCTCAATTTTGGCGAAACCCTTTTTTATTATCAGGGAAGATAGATTATTTTCGGAGGAAATTATGTCTGAACGGTCTCCAGTGATCACAGTTGATGGCCCTAGCGGTGCAGGGAAAGGGACAATCTGTCAATTATTGGCACAGCATTTAGGCTGGCACTTATTAGACAGTGGTGCAATTTATCGTGTATTAGCGTTAGCCGCTATTCATCATGATGTAGAACTTGAAAACGAAGAAGCATTAACACTGCTGGCTGCCCACCTTGATGTGCAGTTTCTTACTGGCACAGAGCAAGATGCCATTAAAGTGATTTTAGAAGGTGAAGACGTCACGACGACTATCCGCACCCAAGAATGCTCCAATGCCGCCTCAAAAGTGGCCGCATTACCCCGCGTACGTGAAGCATTATTGCGTCGTCAACGTGCTTTTAGTACCGCCCCAGGGTTAGTGGCCGATGGTCGTGATATGGGCACAGTGGTTTTTTCTAAAGCACCAGTAAAAATATTTTTAACGGCGTCCGCTGAAGAACGGGCGCAAAGACGCTATAATCAGTTGCAGGACAAGGGCTTCGATGTTAAAATCGACCGCCTTTTAGCAGAAATTATTGAACGAGATGACCGTGATATTAATCGCGCCGCCTCGCCGCTAGTGCCTGCTAAAGATGCACTTGTTATTGATACAAGCGGCATAGGCATTAACGATGTATTGAAGCAAGTGCTTGAATATGTTGAACAAAAAATTACTGTAGCCTAATCGAATTCCCGATTAACGCGCACAGTAGGTATTCGTGTTAAGGATGATACGAATAATATTACTAGACTCCACATCTAGGATGGATGGTGGTTTATTTAATGAAAGTAACCTAAAACATGACTGAATCTTTTGCTGATCTATTTGAACAATCCCTTCAAACTCTTGAGTTCCGTCCAGGTTCTATCGTTCGTGGTACAGTTGTTGCCATCGAAAACGGTATGGTACTTGTAGACGCTGGTCTTAAGTCTGAAAGCCCAATCAACGCTGACGAATTCAAAAACGCACAAGGCGTTCTAGAAATTCAAGTTGGTGATGAAGTTGACGTAGCCCTTGACTCTGTTGAAGATGGCTTCGGTGAGACTCAATT
Organism: Shewanella sp. MF05956; assembly: GCF_059758055.1. Classification (NCBI taxonomy): domain Bacteria; kingdom Pseudomonadati; phylum Pseudomonadota; class Gammaproteobacteria; order Alteromonadales; family Shewanellaceae; genus Shewanella; species Shewanella sp. MF05956. Next base: position 151,413 of record NZ_JCAYNV010000005.1, read on the forward strand.
GTCTCGCGAAAAAGCTAAGCGTCATGAAGCTTGGATCGTTCTAGAAAAAGCGTACGAAGATGCTGAAACTGTAATCGGTATCATCAATGGTAAAGTTAAAGGTGGTTTCACTGTTGAATTAAACGGTATCCGTGCCTTCTTACCAGGTTCTCTAGTTGACGTGCGCCCAGTTCGCGACACAGCTCACTTAGAGTACAAAGAATTAGAATTCAAAGTTATCAAGCTTGACCAGAAGCGCAACAACGTTGTTGTTTCTCGTCGTGCAGTTATCGAATCTGAAAGCAGTGCTGAGCGTGATGCACTTCTTGAAAATCTACAAGAAGGCCAAGCAGTTAAAGGTATCGTTAAGAACCTTACTGATTACGGTGCATTCGTAGATTTAGGTGGCGTTGACGGTCTATTACATATCACTGATATGGCGTGGAAACGTGTTAAGCACCCATCTGAAATCGTTAATGTTGGTGACGAAATCAACGTTAAAGTTCTTAAGTATGACCGTGAGCGTACTCGCGTATCACTAGGTCTTAAGCAACTTGGCGAAGATCCATGGTTAGAAATCAGCAAGCGTTACCCAGAAAGCACTAAGCTTACTGGTCGCGTAACTAACCTTACTGACTACGGCTGCTTCGTAGAAATCGAAGAAGGCGTTGAAGGTTTAGTACACGTTTCTGAAATGGATTGGACTAACAAAAACATTCACCCATCTAAAGTTGTTAACTTAGGTGATGAAGTTGAAGTGTTAGTACTAGACATCGATGAAGAACGTCGTCGTATTTCTCTAGGCCTTAAACAGTGTAAAGTTAACCCATGGGATGACTTCGCTACTAAGTTTAACAAAGGCGACAAAGTATCTGGTAAGATCAAGTCAATCACTGACTTCGGTATCTTTATCGGTCTTGACGGTGGAATCGATGGTCTTGTTCACTTATCTGACATTTCTTGGAACGGTACTGGCGAAGACGCAGTTTCTGAATACAAGAAAGGCGACGAAATCCACGCAGTGGTTCTATCTGTAGACCCAGAGCGTGAGCGCATCAGCTTAGGTGTTAAGCAAACTGAAGATGATCCATTCAACGCATACTTAGCTGACAAGAAGAAAGGCACCGTAGTTAACGGTACTGTTTCTGCTGTTGATGCTAAAGGTGTTACAGTTGAATTAGCAGACACTGTTGAAGGTTACATCCGTGTAGCTGACATTTCTGCAGAGCGCATCGAAGATGCATCTACTGTTTACTCAGTAGGTGACGCAATCGAAGCTAAGTTCATGGGTGTAGATCGTAAGAACCGTTCTATCAGCTTATCTATCAAAGCGAAAGATGAAGCTGAACAGAAAGAAGCGATTGCTACTCTGAACAAGCAAGATGACGTTGTAATGAGCAGCGCGATGGCTGAAGCCTTCAAAGCGGCTCGTAAGTAATCGAAAATCGCCTGTTGTATGGGGACGTCGTCCCCATTAGGCGACTGTGTTTGGCTTGATAATATAGGATAGCTAAGATGACAAAATCTGAACTGATCGAAAAACTCGCCACTAGGCAGTCGCAATTGTCGGCGAAAGAAGTGGAAAGTGTAATCAAAGAAATGTTGGAGCAAATGGCGACAACATTAGAAGGCGGTGATCGTATAGAAATCCGTGGCTTTGGTAGTTTTTCTCTTCACTATCGTGCACCTCGTACTGGTCGTAACCCAAAAACAGGCACATCTGTTGATTTGGAAGGCAAGTATGTACCGCACTTTAAGCCAGGCAAAGAACTGCGCGAACGTGTCGATGCTGTTAATGTTTGATTAACGCTTTAAAAAAAGCCTCCTTTTGGGGGCTTTTTTGTATCTAATGACAGTCAACGCTGGTCAGCTCAGTAAATTTCTTGGATAATCATTATATTGATGCGTATACATGGAGAATAGCGTGAGATCTTTTATTGTTATTGTACTAATTGGATTACTCTTTGTTTTAGCTTTACTATTTGGAGCTAAAAACGAACAAGTCGTAACGTTGAGTTACTTTATCGCAGAAGGTGAATACCGCTTGCCGGTTGTACTTGCTACCGTGTTTTTTAGCGGGTTTATTCTTAGTTGGGTATTTGCAAGTTATCACATTATCAAGCTCAAAATGGCGTTACGTAAGAGTAATAAAGCCTTGAAAAAATTCACTGCAGTCGATGCGATAAACATTGACGTAACCCCAAAGGATCAAGCTGTCTAGTATGCTAGAAATCTTGTTCTTGTTATTGCCCATTGCTGCCGGATACGGTTGGTATATGGGGCGACGCAGTATTCGCCATAGCGATAGCCAACAAAGTAAAAAATTAAGCCGGGATTATTTTACCGGGCTTAATTTTTTACTGTCTAATGAGTCTGATAAAGCTGTAGACCTGTTTATTAGTATGCTAGATGTCGATGATGAAACCATTGATACCCATTTATCATTAGGGTCGTTGTTTCGTAAACGCGGCGAAGTTGACCGTTCGATCCGCATTCATCAAAATTTGATTGCCCGTCCAAGTCTCACCAACGAACAGCGCGATATTGCGATGATGGAATTGGGCAAAGATTACATGGCTGCGGGGTTTTACGACCGTGCAGAAGAGATATTCCTCAATCTGGTTAGTCAGGACGATCACAGTGAAGAAGCTGAAACTCAGCTTATCTTGATTTATCAGGTGACCAAAGAATGGCAAAATGCCATTGATATCACCAAACGTTTACCGCGCAAACGTCAGCAAGTGCTTAAATGCACCACCGCCCATTTTTATTGCCAACTGGCAGATGAAGCCAGCAACGACGCTGATAAAATAAAAAAACTGCAGCAAGCCATTAAACAAGACAACAAATGCGGTCGTGCTTGGTTAACGCTAGCAAAAATTTACCTCGATGCAGGCCAACATGATTTATGCAAGCAGGCAATATCTGAGTTAAAAGTTGCTGATATTGATTTGTTCGCCGATGTAGTGGCCATCGCTAAACAAGTTTACCGAGACACTCAAGATCCTGACGGTTTTCACGAATTATTAGCGAAAGCGATTGCCGATGGTGCAGGGGCCAGTGTGGTCGTGGCGTTAGCCGAGCATAAAATCAGTGTTAATCAACATCAAAGTGCTGAAACCATGATGCTCGATAATTTATATCGCCATCCGACCATGAAAGGTTTTCAGCATTTAATGAAGTTACACATTAAACAAGCAGAAGATGGCCAAGCGAAACAAAGCTTATCAATGCTAGAGCAGCTTGTAGAACAGCAAATTAAATTCCGTCCAAGCTACCGTTGTACTGCCTGTGGGTTTCCATCTCACAGTTTATATTGGCATTGTCCGTCATGTAAGCAATGGGGCAGTATAAAACGGATCAAAGGCCTTGACGGTGAGTAACCCTTCAAAAAACATTCTATAATAATTAACAAAAGCTATTGCCGCTGGAGTCCAAATGACTGATAAACCCATTGTAGTTGCCCTCGACTATGACAATAAAGCCGATGCCCTGACTTTTATTGATAAACTCGATCCAACCATGTGTCGTTTAAAAATCGGCAAAGAAATGTTTACCTTATTTGGCCCCCAATTAGTCAAAGACATTCACAGTCGTGATTTTGATTTATTCCTCGATTTAAAATTCCATGACATTCCTAATACTGTCGCTAAAGCGGTCGCCGCCGCAGCTGATTTAGGTGTGTGGATGACAAACGTGCATGCCAGTGGTGGCTTAGCCATGATGCAAGCGGCGAAAAATGCGTTAGTGCCGTTTGGTAAAGATGCACCCTTACTGATTGCAGTGACTGTATTAACGTCAATGTCGGATGAGGATTTAGCGTTGCTTGGCATTAATGTGCCCGCATTCGAACATGTATTGCGTCTCGCTAAACTGACTCATCAAGCTGGTCTTGATGGTGTGGTGTGTTCTGCTCAAGAAGCGAAACTGCTTAAATCATCTTTCGGCCAGGATTTTACCCTCGTCACACCAGGGATCCGTCCCGCAGGCAGCGATGCCGGCGATCAACATCGGGTCATGACGCCACCGCAAGCCATTGCAGCAGGTTCGGATTATTTGGTGATTGGCCGTCCTATTACACAAGCTGCAGATCCGCTAGCTGCGCTAAAAGCGATACATCAATCGCTTCAAGTATAAACATTTTAACGTCAATCAAAACAAACCAATAAGGGATGACAATGGTTACTAGCACAGGGTTTACTGACAACGGTTTTAGTTACGTAGGCAAGAATGTGGTTGTGGTTGGTGGCACATCAGGTATCAACCTGCAAGTTGCGATAGCATTTGCCAAAGCCGGTGCCAATGTGGCGGTTGCCAGTCGCAGCATCGATAAAGTCAATGCTGCAGTAGAGCAGCTTAAGCAAGCCAATCCCCAAGCGCAGCATATCGGTGTTAGTTTTGATGTGCGCGACAATGAAGCGCTAACCGTTGGTTTTAGCACTATTGCTGATGCATTTGGAACAATCGATGTGTTGGTCAGTGGCGCAGCAGGTAATTTCCCTGCAAGCGCCGCAAAATTGTCTAATAACGGTTTTAAGTCTGTCATTGATATTGATTTGATTGGCAGTTTTCAGGTGCTTAAACAAGCTTATCCGTTATTGGTGCGCCCAGGCGCGAGCATTATTCAAATTTCAGCGCCACAAGCTTATATTGCGATGCCACTGCAAGTTCATGTGTGTGCCGCAAAAGCGGGTGTTGATATGTTAACCCGCACCTTAGCGCTAGAGTGGGGCATTGAAGGGGTTCGAATTAATTCTATTGTGCCAGGTCCAATTGCCGACACAGAGGGCTTTAACCGTTTAGCGCCCAGTGATGAATTACAACAACGTGTGGCTAATAGCGTGCCATTAAAGCGTAACGGCAAAGGGCAAGATATTGCTAACGCAGCATTATTTCTTGCATCCGACATGGCATCGTACATTACCGGTGTGGTATTGCCCGTTGATGGCGGTTGGTCATTAGGTGGCGCCAGTATTGCGATGACCGAATTAGGCGACATTGCCGCCAAACATGGCTTATAAACATTATTATTTAAAGGTAACAAATCATGGCAAATGCATTACAAGATCAATTACTCAAAGCCGGTCTTGCCAGCAAGCAAAAAGTACGCGATGTGAAGACCCAACAACGTCGTAATAAAAAAGCCAAAGTCGATGATGGCAGTTCAGAGCTTAAGCAACAAATTGCCGAGCAGAAATTAGAACAGGCTAAAAAAGACAAAGCCTTAAATGAACAACGCTTTGCTGAGGCGTCTGAAAAAGGTCAAGTACGCGGCTTAATTACTGAGTTTTCTCAATTTGCCATCAATATCTCTAAAGATGCTGAGCTTAAGTTTAACTACACCTTAGAAAACAAAATTTATTCGTTGTACATTACCGATAAAATTCAAGCCGAGTTGCTTAATGGCACTTTAGGAATTGTACGCCACGAAGACAAAAGCTACCTGGTGCCACATAAACTCGCTGAGCGCGTGAAGTTATTAGTTCCTCAGTGGTGTGGCTATTTGTGGGACAAAGCAGCGAAAGATGCCGTTGCGCAAGTCAGTGATGCTAATGACCCGTATGCAGATTACGCTATTCCAGATGATTTAATGTGGTAACGATTACCCTAAAAAGCCTCTTCAACGAGGCTTTTTTTTGACCTTTTATTCGTTAACTTGATCTTGGTTTGCTGTGCGCGCCAAATCTACGCTATTTTCTTTCGTTTCAGGAGTTCGCTATACCACGCCATCAACGCCAAAAATATTCAAATCACACCAATCAGGATGCTCAGCTCGTTGATGCCAAGTGACGGCTGAGCGATGGAATATATCGCGAACCACATGACTTCCCAACATTTTGCTGCCCTGTGTTGCAGTACTTCTCGAAACGTAATCAACTTTTTGTGATAACACAATATCAAGCTTCTTAATCAATTGATGAACGGGTTCATTGCGAAATACATACCTATAACAGCTCAAACCATAGCGTCCATGGGGAGTTTCGCCGTCTTATACCATTTCCATTAATTATGTGACCAATCAGAGCCACTCAGACTTTTCAGTTTGAGGCGCATTGTTGAAAGAATGGTTATACCATTTCCATTAATTATGTGACCAATCAGAGTCACTCAGATTGTTCAGTTTGAGGCGCATTGTTGAAATAATGGTTATTCCCTTCTAAGACAATACAACAAAGAAATGGACAGTCTGAGTGCCTCCAGCAAGGCGGGTTTCTGTGCCTTCTATGCTGCTTAATAGCATTTTGACGTAGAGCAACTATGTCTTCAATCCTATTACTTGCCTAGAAGACACAGAATTCCCGCTGAATGACCAGATAATTAGTGGAATTGGTATTATTCCCTTTTAAGGCGATGCAACAAAGAAATGGAAAGTCTGAGTGTCTCCTACAATCCTATTACTTGCCTAGAAGACACTGAATTCCCGCTGAATGACTAGATAATTGCAGGAATTGGTATTAATGTGGCTCTAGACAAGATTGAATAATAGCGGGTTCATGGACATCAGGAAGGCATGAGAATTCGATCTGGTCGTTAATTGAAGTACGGGCAAGCGCTTCTGAAACTTTCATAAAAAAAATCCGATAATCAAGATCATCGGATTTTGGCAGACTGAAAAGATCGGTCAAGAGATCTTTTTATGTTGTATAGCTTCAGTTATTAACTGATCGGTATTAAGCTAATTGCTGGTTTTATTATACTTAATGATAAAATGTATATGCGAACCGTTTAGCCTAAAGCCGAAGTCGCTGACTTTTTCTGAATTAATTCAATTTTATAGCCATCAGGATCTTCAACAAAAGCGATTTCAGTCGTGCCGCCTGCTACAGGACCTGGCTTGCGAGTCACTTTACCGCCTGCGGCAGTGATAGCGTCACAACGGGCATAAATATCTTCTTCACCTATGGCTAAATGGCCAAAACCGTTACCTAAGTCGTAGCTGTCTACGCCCCAATTATACGTTAATTCAATAACAGCTTGGCCAGTGGTTTCTTCACCAAAACCCACGAAGGCGAGGGTATACTTGTATTCAGCATTTTCAGACTTACGCAGTAGTTTCATACCCATTACGTCAGTGTAAAAGGTGATGCTGCGATCTAAATCGCCAACGCGGATCATAGTGTGAAGTAATTGCGACATAATGTTCTCTCTTAAATAAAAATATACCTGACTGTATCAAGCTCAGATGACAATGAAAAGATGAGTGTCTGTTGATCTGTAACAATTTATATTTTATCAGACTCAACAGAGCGCTATTAAAAACTCGGTATTAAATCTCATTATTCAACAAAAAAACGGGATAATCCGACCCAGTAAATAACAGCATTAAAATGAATACCGTTATTTTTTTGCTTTAGCTCACATTTGTGATGATATTTTTTTGGTTCATAAGCAAAAGGCGTTATTCTTCTTTTATACCTACATGGAGGCAAGACAATGACAACAGAATTAAAAATGGCCTTAGGCACTACCGTTGTAATCGCAATTTGTTTTAGCGCATTTTTTGTGGCGATGTTTTAAATCAGTATTAAACAGTGCTACAGATTAAGCGACAAAGATTCAATGATAAATCACTTGGGATGTAATCAATAGATTCAATCCTTGTGACTAAAACGCTAGTTTATTGCATGTTAGTTGATGAGTTAACATACAATGAATTATAAAAAAATGACCAAAACACATTATGTGTATTGGTCATTTTTTTGCGGCTATTCTTCAGGGTAAATCTTTTCAGAGAACTCACAAAGGTCTTCGATAATACAAGAGCCACAACGTGGTTTGCGGGCAATACAAGTATAACGGCCATGCAAAATAAACCAATGATGTACATCCACCTTAAACTCGCTTGGGACTACTTTTAGCAATTTTTGCTCGACCTGGTCGACATTTTTACCGGGTGCAAACTTCGTGCGATTTGCCATTCGAAATATATGGGTATCTACTGCTATCGTAGGCCAGCCAAAGGCAGTGTTGAGGACCACATTAGCCGTTTTACGGCCAACACCGGGTAATGCTTCTAACGCCTCACGATTTTCGGGGACTTCGCCGCCGTGTAAATCGATTAACATTTTACATGCGTTAATCACGTTGATGGCTTTATTGTTATATAAACCAATGGTTTTGATATATTGCTTGAGCCCATCGACACCTAAGTCATAAATCGATTGAGCGGTATTCGCTACCGGGAATAACTTATCCGTTGCCTTGTTTACGCTAACATCTGTTGCTTGTGCTGATAATGTCACTGCCACTAATGATTCAAATGGGCTGGAAAAATTCAACTCAGTTTCTGGTTTTGGATTGTTATCTCGTAGTCGCGTTAATATCTGAATGCGTTTTTCTTTATTCATAATAATGTAGTTAACTTACCTTAGTGATCCGAGCGCGAGTCACTCCAACAGACTCCACTTTAGGCTGCCTAGCTTTAATTCTGCTGTCGATAACATTTTTAAGGGCAATGAGTAAGCCCATGCCGATAAATGCGCCTGGTGGCAACATGGCGAGTAAGAATGGGGTATCAACTTGCCAGACGTGTATTGTCAGTATACTGGCCCATTCACCTAATAATAAATCGGCTCCATCAAATAACGTGCCTTGGCCTAATAGCTCACGGCTTGCGCCTAATACGACTAATACTGCTGTAAAGCCTAAGCCCATCATTAAGCCGTCAAAAGCTGAATGCGCTAGTGAGTTACGCGATGCAAATGCTTCTGCCCGACCAATAATGACGCAGTTTGTGACGATGAGCGGTAAGAAAATTCCTAATGAAATATACAAATTATAAGCATAAGCATTAATTAATAATTGCACACAGGTCACTAAGGCAGCAATGATCATGACAAACACCGGAATACGGATTTCTTTTGGTACATAATCACGTACTAATGATACTAAGATGTTGGATCCCATTAATACCAATAGTGTCGCAACCCCTAAACCCAATGCGTTCGTGATGGTTGCGGTGACAGCCAGTAATGGACATAAACCAAGTAACTGGACAAGTCCTGGGTTATTTTTCCACAAACCTTGGCTCGCTATTTCGCGATAATTACTCATGGTTGCCCTCACACTTCACATGGCTTTTATACAAATCTTGACGATGAAGCTCTACAAAACTTAACGCTTTACTGATGGCTTTGACATAGGCGCGTGGCGTAATAGTGGCGCCAGTGAATTGATCAAATTGACCACCGTCTTTTTTCACTTTCCACAAGTCCGTATTATCTTTAAACAGTTTGCCACTAAAGTGAGTCACCCAATCTGATTTACGTAATTCAATTTTATCACCAAGACCAGGTGTTTCTTGATGCGATAGCGTGCGCACTCCCAATACTTGGCCGTCATTATCAATACCGATAATCAGCTTGATTTCACCGTTATAACCATCGGGGGCAATAGCTTCAATGGCAATCGCAACAGCTTGTTGATTCTTATAAGCTAAGTAAGCGGGTAAGGCATTTTTACTGCCCAGTAACTCTGGTGAGTGTACTAAAATACATTGCTCAAATAACACATTGTCATGTAAGTGAGTTGGAATGACTTGAGTTAAGGTTTCGGTTAGCTGCTTTTGTTGCTGTAGTGCGATAGTGTCGTGGGTGAGGGCATTAACGATCGCCACTAAACCCGTGCAACACAATGCAAACAGGGCTAACAATAAGCCATTTTTAATCATCGGATTATCATTAATAGACATGGTTAATTTCCTGTGCGATGACCGTAGCTACGTGGGCGGACATAGTAGTCAATAAATGGCGCGCACATATTGGCGAGCAATACCGCAAATGCCACCGCATCTGGGTAACCACCAAAAGTACGAATAAGGTAAATCAATACACCAATCATGGCGCCAAATATTAATCGACCTCGTGGACTGGTTGCCGCAGTCACCGGATCCGTAGCGATAAAAAAAGCCGCTATCATAGTGCCACCACTAAATAGGTGCATTAACGGACTGACAAAGGTATCGGGACTGATTAAAAAGCCGAAACTGGCACATACAAACACACTGGCAATGATAGCGCCGCTAATATGCCAGCGTATCACTTTGAGTTTTAACATGATAAGCCCACCAGCAAGGTATGCCATATTAACCCAAAACCACCCTTCAGCAGCCATTCCAGAGAATATAGGTTTTGCTAAACTTTCCGTGGTGGTTAATCCCATGGATAAATCGGTTTTGAGCGTATCTAAAGGCGTAGCCATGGTTATGCCGTCTATACCTAAACGAAAATACTCAGGCGCAAAAGAGTGATTGATTTCAAAAATAGTTTGCACACTGGTCAGCAAAGAAACGTGATTCATTGCAATGGTTTGCGGTGCAACCCATGAGGTCATTTGAACGGGAAATGAAATAAGCAGTAATACATATGCAGCCATTGCCGGGTTAAATACATTATTGCCTAAACCACCATAAAGTTGTTTTACGATGACGATGGCAAAAAGGGTCCCGATAACAATTAACCACCAAGGCGCTAATGGTGGAATGGCAACAGCAAGTAATGACGCCGTAACCAGTGCACTGTTATCGCTAAGGGTGGCTTTAATGCGTTTGTTACGTAACTTCATTACCGCAGCTTCAGCGAGGTATGCCACGCTCACTGCCAAGAGTAATTGAATTAAGGTTCCCAAACCAAAATAATAGCTTTGAATAGCAATACCCGGAATAAGGCATAAGGCCACCCGTTTCATCACGGTATTGGTGTGTAAACTGGTGCTCACATGGGGTGACGAGGCAATTTTAAATGCCATGATTATTGTTCCTCTTGCTCAGCACTTTTAGCGAGCTTTTTCGCTTTTGCTTTGGCAACAGCTGCCGCGACTTTGGCTTTTTTGATTTGTTCAGGGGTTAACTCAACAGCATCGTCATTGTTAATGACTGAAGTGGTATTGCTAACAGATACTGTCTCATGTTCAAACGTTGGTGTCGTTTCAGTGTGCAAGCTAGCCACGTTATCATCTGTTATTGCTTGAGATATTGCAGGTATAGCCTCTAATAATGATTCATTTTTTAATGGTTCATTATTTATTGATTCATTTTCTGTTGATTCAAGAGGGGTAACGGTTATATCCGTTTGGCTGGCTTGAGCAAGCTTTTTAGCTTTTGCTTTAGCGACGGCCGCTGCGACACGGGCTTTTTTATCATCAATGACATCTATTGGTGATTCAATATTAACCGTTGATTCAATTTCAGTTGCTGGGACAGATCCTGTTGCCGTCACGTCCGTTTGTCCGGCTTGAGCAAGTTTTTTAGCTTTTGCTTTGGCGACGGCCGCTGCGACACGGGCTTTTTTATCATCAATGGCATCTATTGGTGATTCAATATTAACCGTTGATTCAATTTCGGATGTTGGTACAGATGCTGCTGATGTGACGTCAGTTTGACTTTCTTGAGCAAGTTTTTTAGCTTTTGCTTTGGCAACAGCCGCTGCGACACGGGCTTTTTTATCATCAATGGCATCTATTGGTGATTCAATATTAACCGTTGATTCAATTTCAGATGTTGGTACAGATGCTGCTGATGTGACGTCAGTTTGACTTTCTTGAGCAAGTTTTTTAGCTTTTGCTTTGGCAACAGCCGCTGCGACACGGGCTTTTTTATCATCAATGGCATCTGTTGATGATTCAATACTAATTGTTGATTGAGTTTCAGTTGCTGGCTCAGAACCTGCTGCAGTCGCGTCGGTTTGACTGGCTTGAGCTGCTTTCTTGGCTTTGGCGCGTGCAACCGCGGCGGCAATCTTAGCTTGCTTGTCATCGACGACAACGTCAGTGTCGTGTGTTGTGTTATTCGATTCACTGCTTAAAGCTGTTGCTTGGGCCGCTTTTTTGGCTTTAGCGCGCTCAATGGCTGCATTAACTGCGGCTTTTTTAGGATCGACTGCTGTTAGCGGAGCTGGTGTTGTTGTTTCAACTGACGCAGTTGTTGAAGATATTGCCGCATCTTGCGCTTTTTTAGCCGCAATGCGTGCCATGGCGGCCGCAACGGCGTCTTTATCTGTTGACTTCATGCTTGCTTGACGTTTAGCTGCCGCTTCTTTGGCTTTCGCTTCACGCGCATTCTTTTCATCTTCTAAGCGCTGCAAGCGTGTCTCGAAACGGATTTTAGCTTGTTCAGCTTGACGTTTCTCTTCCGCTTCTATTTTTAATGCCGATTTAGCAACGCGATAATATTCAACTAACGGAATATCACTTGGGCATACATAACTGCAACAACCACACTCAATACAGTCTTTTAAGTTAAAACTGGCCGCTTTATCGTACTCTTCGGCTTTTGCATGCCAAAAAAGTTGTTGTGGTAATAACAATGCAGGACAGGCCACTGCGCACTCACCACAACGTATGCAGGCTTTTTCATCAACAACAGGAGCCATTTCATTTTGGCTTGGTATTAACAAGCAGTTAGTGCCTTTTAAAATAGGCACATCTAACTCAGCTAGGGCGTAACCCATCATCGGGCCACCGACAATGACTTTCTGCTCGGCAGATTCGATAAAATGAACCGACTGCAATGCATCGGCCACTGTAGTACCAATGGGTAACCAATAATTACCCGGTTGGCCAATGTGTTCGCCGGTTAAGGTGACAACGCGCTCAATAAGCGGTTTACCCTGATATATCGCCTCTTGAATAGCATAGGCGGTACCAACGTTGTGAACCACAATACCGAGTTGAGCAGGTATAGAGCCACTGGGCACTTCTTTGCCGGTAATAATTTGGATTAATTGCTTTTCACCGCCAGAAGGATACTTTGTCGGAATGACCGTGACACGAACGACGCCTTTAGGCAAATCGCTTCGATTAACCGCTGCTTGCATCGCTTGCGCTGCTTCAGGCTTATTGTCTTCAATGGCAATAATGATCCGCTGAGGGTTAAGTAAATGGTTAATCACCCCTACGCCAGACAAGATTTCATCACTGTGGTCGCGCATTAATCGATCATCTGAGGTGATATAGGGTTCGCACTCAATACCATTGATGATGACTAAGTTGATTTCACTGGCAGGATTGAGTTTGACATGGCTTGGAAATGCCGCGCCGCCCATGCCTGCAATACCTGCTAGTTTGATTTTATCTAATATTTGCGCTTTAGACAGTTGCTCAAGACTATTAGGGGTTAAATCACACCAGGTGTCTTGCCCGTCGGCTTCAATAATACAACTCAATGTTGGAAGCGAAGAAGGGTGGTTAGTTGCGTGTTGCTCTACGGCAATAATTTGCCCTGACGTAGGCGCATGAACCGGCAAATAAGTAAAGCCAGCACCTTCTGTGAGTGCCTGACCTTTTAACACTTTATCGCCCACTGCCACGGTCAACGTAGCTTGCTCACCGACTAACGGTACCGGTACGACAAAACGCTTAGCAAGGGGTAAGCGCGCAATCGCAGATTGATTAGAAAGTGTTTTTAATTGAGGAGGATGGATCCCACCAGGAGATTGCCACAACGACCCTTTATCAAGTTGTTCTAATAACGTTAGCACGCTTGTTCCTCTTGCTCAGAATGAATCACCTTGACTGGGATTGTGTTTAATTTCCAATCCCAATTTTGCAGAGTAGTTTCAACAGGGATCATGTCGATACAATCAACAGGGCAAGGTTCTACGCATAAATCACAACCCGTACAATCTTTGGCGATGACGGTGTGCATGAGTTTACCCGCGCCTAAAATGGCATCTACTGGGCAAGCTTGAATACATTTGGTGCAACCAATACATTCGTCTTCACGGATGTAAGCCACTTTTTTTATTGTAGATTGGGCTTCGGCATTTAAAGGTTCTTGATCAACCCCCATCAATTCGGCAATTTTCTCCATGGTCGCAGTACCGCCAGGAGGACACTTATTGATATGGTCACCATTGGCAATCGCTTCAGCGTATGGACGACAACCAGGGTATCCGCATTGGCCGCATTGCGTTTGCGGTAGCAAGGCTTCGACTTGATCGATAACCGGATTACCTTCGACTTTAAATTTCTTCGAGGCAAAACCTAAAATAACACCAAACACTAATGCCAATAAACTCAGCACCGCAACGGCAATAAATATACTTGTCATGTTAGTTAACCAGCCCCGCAAACCCCATAAACGCTAACGACATTAGTCCAGCGGTGATCATCGCTATTGCGCCGCCTTTAAAGGGGACGGGCACATCGGCAGCCGCTAAGCGTTCACGCATAGCCGAAAATAAAATCAACACTAATGAAAAGCCAACCGCAGCCCCAAAACCATAAATAGCAGATTGAATAAAGTTATGGTCTTCATTTACATTGAGTAAAGCCACACCTAATACTGCACAGTTAGTGGTAATAAGCGGTAAATAGATACCCAAAGCACGATGCAGTGATGCACTGGTTTTTTGTACGACCATTTCAGTAAATTGGACTACAACGGCAATCACCAGAATAAAGCTCATGGTACGTAAGTAACTGAGGTCGAAAGGCTGTAATAAAAATTCATTGGTGAGATAGCTTAAAATTGAGGCGAGGGTTAATACAAACGTGGTCGCCATTGACATACCAATCGCAGACGCCAATTTGCTCGACACCCCCATAAAAGGGCATAGACCTAAGAATTTAACTAGGACGAAGTTATTAACCAGTACTGTGCCGATTAATAGAAGAAGGTACTCTGTCATTGCTACATTTTTTTGACCAATAGATCTTAGTATTATCTAAGGTTTAGCGTTGAGAAACAACGGATAAAAAACAAGGTTAAACATAAAATGCTTAACCTTGTAATAAAATGCTCAATTTTACCTTTTTATAACACAATAATTACTGTTTTTTGACCAGTAATTCAGGTTTTGCAATGTAATATCCTTGTAGGCCGTCAACGAGTAATTTTTCTAAAGTTAGTTTTTCGTCTTGTTTTTCAACACCGGTAGCAATTACCCGAATACTGATACGCTTAGCGATATCGACAATCATACGAACAAAAAACTTATTGTTGTTATCTTGCTCAATATTATCACTATAACTACTGTCTAATTTGATAAAGTCTGGGCGCACTTCTCGGAAAAATTTAAACGAGGTAAATCCTAAACCAAAACGCTCAATAGCCACTTTAGCACCGACTTTATGCATTTCGCTGACAAATTGATGACTGGAAATTAAATTGGCTTGCATACCAGACTCATTAAGTTCGAATATAATCCGAGATGCAATTTGACGATGCTTGGTTAATAGGTCTTTTAACCAGGTGGTAAAGCCATCTTGTAACGCCGATAATGCGCTAATGTTGACCCCCATGTTGCCGATAACACTTGGGTTTTCACTTAACACTTTAATGGTTTGTATCACAATCATTTTATCAAGTTCGACATTCAAGCCGTAACGCTCAGCCATCGCAATCACTGTGGTCGTAGGCAGGTGTTTACCTTCAGCGTTATAAAAACGTGCTAACAGCTCACGATAGAGGTCTGTTTGATTATTACAAGGCTGAATAGGTTGTTGATAAAAGTTAATGCTGCGGCGATTAATTAAGTCATCAATGGTAATTTTCCAATGGTCATCACCTAATTGCTCATCACCAGAGAGCTTCTCAAGTTGATAATATCGGTTAGGCCCTAATGTTTGTGCAATGCTAACTGCAGTGTCCGCTAATGCCATTAACGTTAAAGGTTCACACCCTTCTTTATAAGGCACCATGCCTGCATGGGCAATGGAATCACTACGAGTACTTTGAGCATACTCATCGAGATGACGTTTAAGACTCTCTAAACATTTTTCACCTTCTTTAAGTGTTAAGCCATCGATAAAGACTGCAAAGTCACCACTGGAGACTCTAAAACATTCATTTACCCCTAATGATGAAACCGCTTTACGAATACAATTAGCCAATTTAGCTAAATAATCATCACCCGCGGCTCGTCCATGTAGTTGGTTAATGCTCGCAAGCTCTGCGGCTTTTACCATGATCAAGACGCCATATTGCTGTTTATTTGATTTGCTTAAGTCTTCTAAAAATTGAGTAAAACGTTGCCGAGTAGAAAAACCACTGACGGGGTCTTGGTAAGCGGCTTTAGTGAGTAATTCGTTTTCTTTTCTGACGCTGTCTAGGCTAAGTTTCAATTGGCTACGGCAAGTTTCAAGGGCATTGCCTAATGGGCGTAAAACCCCAGGGAAACGAGAACGTTCTAGTGCTAAAAAAGACAAATCAGGAATATGTGTAATGTACTCCGCTGCATACCGAATGCGTTTTTTATGTAATTGTACTAATGCTGCAAACAACAACATTAACAGAATATATGCACCAATTAATAAGGTGGCGGTTTGTTCAAGATCGGCAATATTCGCTGAAAGTACGCTTGATGTGTCTAGTCGAACTTGCAAGCGTGCTTGGGGAAAAGAGTCAATGTGACCCAGCTCAATATCGAAAATTTTGCTGGCAAAGTCATCACTTGGACGTTGTAAGCTACCGTGAGTGAAGTTTAGATTACTGTCAGTATTATGAATAAATTGGAAGAATTGAAAAGTGAATGTACTCGACATTTGCTGATATAGGGCTTCGCCGTCACCATCCCAGTTACGATATGTTTGCACATATTGCAAATAACTTGCGCGCGCGATTTCACCTTGTTCTTGAACTTCATTATTTTCAACCGAGTAAATACGGAAAACCAATAGGCCGAAAACAATTAACAGAACCAGCTGAAAGGATTTTGATAAGCCCATAAAACATCCATTCCTTACGAGTTGCCAATTTATGCCATTCAGCCAAATGCTGTCGTTAATAACAGTGTCATCTGGATGGGCATGATGATAAATGTGTTGTCACAATAGTGTATATAATAACCAATAATATTATAGCAGGTGTAGTATTAAATTATTATTAACCTAAAGCACTATAATCACAGGAAAAAACAGGTAAATTAGATGAGTAGAATGACGGTGCAGAAGACATTAAGTTAGCGACATTATCAATCAATAAAGTTTCAAATGAAAGTGAGAGTATAAAGTAAAAGAGAATTTTTTCGAGGAATGAAGCTGATGTTAATAATGGCTCCCCAGACTGGACTCGAACCAGTGACATACGGATTAACAGTCCGCCGTTCTACCAACTGAACTACTGGGGAAGCGTATTATTACGATTGAACTATTTACTATCGAACTATTTTGACTTGAAATGGCTCCCCAGACTGGACTCGAACCAGTGACATACGGATTAACAGTCCGCCGTTCTACCAACTGAACTACTGGGGAAGCGTATTATTTCAAATGCATTATCTCGATGGCTCCCCAAACTGGACTCGAACCAGTGACATACGGATTAACAGTCCGCCGTTCTACCAACTGAACTATTGGGGAATTATTTCGATAATTATAAACGTTGGCTCCCCAAACTGGACTCGAACCAGTGACATACGGATTAACAGTCCGCCGTTCTACCAACTGAACTATTGGGGAATTACGCTTATATTCTAAACTTACATACTAAATTGGCTCCCCAGACTGGACTCGAACCAGTGACATACGGATTAACAGTCCGCCGTTCTACCAACTGAACTACTGGGGAAACGTTTTTAGCAATGTATTGCTGAGAACGGAGCGCATAGTAAAACGCTCTGGTAACTGAGTCAACTCGAGTTATAAAAAAAAACGCATTTATGTGACTAATTGGTTATCAAATACACATCGTGCACGACTTTTGGGCGTTTATGTCGATTTTTAAACAATGAATAGAAAATGAAACACTTATATATTCAATTCAGATCTTTGTTGATCTTGTGCTCATTAAAGAAGAGTTAAATCAAAAGTGCAGTAGGGTGCTCATTACTTAGGTGTCATTTTGATTCCAGTCGTAACTCGAGGTAATTTACTCCTGGGAAGGCCACTATTGGGTCACGCTATGGATAAGTACTAAAGTGAGTCTGTGCTTTGAACGTACAAAAGTTTTTAAAAGACAGTAGCGATGAGCGCATTTACCTATTTTATGAGTGGCTTTGGCAGCCTAGATTGTTTCTCTACTGGGGTTAGCACTCATGCATTGAAGCTGTGAGTTTTCGGTTACATCCATTTTTCGGTTACATTCATTGCACATATAAGGGTATGACCAATACCATTAACGATTTAAAGGACCTACCGCGTTGTGTTAATTGATATTGCTTTTGATCAAACCCTTTAACGTCGTTTGTGGGCACTCTTACATTAGGAAATAATGAACCGATTGTCTTGCTGTTTCGTATTGCATATCAAATGTAATTAAATTTCATCAAAACATTCTTACGTTTTTATGAACCTTGCCATCGCGCTATCCCGCAGCCACATTGGTGTTTAGTGAGTTATCCACTAAATCTGTGGATAAACATGTGGACTTCTTCTATAAATGCTCTTCAATCCCTTACTGAGCAAGGCTTGGACTTAAAATGCACTTATTCATTAGCGATAAATTAACTTGATTAAATTCAAATGAATACAAAAATCAACTGTTTTGTTTTTTCACTGTTCTGTGGATTGCAAAATTGTAATCCGTTTGCATTGTAGATTGTGTATTAAATTGCAGTTTAGTTTAGTTTTTCACCGATTTACACGCGGTATTTAACACCAAACGGCTTGTGTCGATAACGTCTATATAAGGATCGCATCGTTGTCATCATCAATGTTTGTATGGCGGTAAACGATCGTAATCGTCCTGCAAATACAGACATTACGCTAACGAGTACGCTTGTGCTTGAGTGGGTTTAATTTATAGTTCAACGATTCCGCGCTGTACATTGTTCAATTATATTGAAGAGATATCAATCTGATAAAAGTACCACCCAAATAGATCACTTTAGTTACCATAGCGTCAATTCCCGTAACCAGTAATGCTCAGCTTTTGAAATCGCTTATTTATCGGTATTTATTTTTCGTTATTTATTTTTCGTTATTTATTGGTATCGCCTATTTGTCATGGCTAGGTTGGCAATGCAGCACTGCAGTGCTGCATCAAGGCATATCAATATTTACAGTCGCAACCCATTAGCGTTTAGGTATATCATAAACAGTTCAATTATTAAGGAAGTCATGCAGTGTCAGAGTCAGTTTTCACCTTAGAGTCCAAATTTGAGCCCGCCGGCGATCAGCCCACCGCAATCAATCAATTAGTTGAGGGTCTGCACTCAGGCATTGCCAGCCAAACCTTATTAGGCGTGACAGGCTCAGGTAAAACTTACACCATTGCTAATGTGATTAAGCAAATGGGGCGTCCAACCATTATCATGGCGCCTAACAAAACGCTTGCGGCTCAGCTTTATGGCGAAATGAAAGAATTTTTTCCACACAATGCCGTTGAGTATTTTGTGTCTTACTACGACTACTATCAACCAGAAGCGTATGTACCCGCCTCAAATACCTTTATTGAAAAAGATGCATCGGTTAACGCCCATATTGAGCAAATGCGTTTATCGGCGACCAAAGCATTATTAGAGCGCAAAGATGTGGTACTTATTGCTTCTGTGTCTGCGATTTATGGCCTGGGTGATCCTGAGTCATACATGAAAATGTTACTGCACCTCCGTCAGGGTGACTTTATGGGGCAACGTGACATTCTTATTCGCCTCAGTGAATTACAATACAAGCGCAATGATATCGAACTGCAGCGTGGCACTTATCGTGTGCGTGGTGAAGTGATTGACATATTCCCCGCAGAATCGGAACGTGAAGCCATCCGCATTGAATTGTTTGACGATGAAATAGAACGTTTGAGCGAATTTGATCCACTGACAGGACAAATAAATAAGCGCATCGTGCGGACCACTATTTATCCTAAAACGCACTATGTCACTCCACGTGAAAAAATATTAGCGGCAACAGAAGACATTAAAGAAGAATTGCGTGATCGCCGGCAATTCTTGCTCGACAACAACAAACTTATCGAAGCGCAACGGATCACGGAAAGAGTGCAATACGACGTCGAAATGATGGTTGAATTAGGTTATTGCTCAGGTATCGAAAACTACTCACGTTATTTGTCGGGGCGGGGCACCGGTGAAGGACCTCCGACGCTTCTGGATTATTTACCTGCAGACGGTTTGTTGATTATTGACGAATCGCACGTGACGGTGCCACAAATAGGCGCCATGTACAAAGGCGATCGTAGCCGTAAAATGAATCTAGTCGAGTATGGATTTAGATTACCCTCAGCACTCGACAACCGCCCGTTAATGTTCGAAGAGTTCGAGCGTTTAATGCCGCAAACTATTTTTGTTTCGGCCACACCTAGCCAGTATGAGCTGGATAAAAGTGATGGCGAAATTGCTGAGCAACTCGTTCGTCCAACCGGGTTACTTGATCCGGTACTTGAGGTTCGCCCTGTTGGGATCCAAGTAGACGATTTATTATCTGAAATTCATAAACGCGTGGCGGTTAATGAGCGGGTATTAGTGACAACGTTAACTAAACGTATGTCAGAAGACTTAACAGAATACCTCGACGAACATGGTGTTAAAGTACGTTACTTACACTCAGATATTGACACGGTTGAGCGAATTGAAATTATTCGCGATCTTCGCTTAGGTCATTTTGATGTGTTAGTCGGGATTAACTTATTACGTGAAGGCCTGGATTTACCCGAAGTATCGTTAGTGTGTATTCTCGATGCTGATAAAGAAGGCTTTTTACGCTCTGAACGTTCGCTTATTCAGACAATTGGCCGCGCTGCACGTAACGTTAACGGTAAAGTGATTCTCTATGCCGACAGAATCACCAACTCAATGGCAAAAGCCATGGGTGAAACTGAACGTCGACGTGAAAAACAACATCAGCACAATTTAAAGCTTGGGATTGTACCTCGCGGCGTCGTGAAGAGTATCACCGACGTAATGGATGTAGGCGATCCTAAAAAAGCCAAAGGTCAGCACAAACAACAAGGCAAATATGCACAAGTGGCAGACAATCGAGCAACGTACACCAGTGTTGCTGATTTGAGCCATCAAATCGATGCACTTGAAAAGCAAATGCACGAATTTGCCAGAAACTTAGAATTTGAACAAGCCGCAGCGCTTCGCGATGAAGTTAAACAACTACGTGAGCAAATTATTTTAAACAGCTAGCCAATCTGAGTAGACTACACTTTATGTAAAGTGCTTTAATTGAATTGCTTATGACGCATTGATGCGCAAACGACAGAGAATGAACTGGTATAAATATGACATCAGACGATATAAATTGCGATAAAGTAGTGTGTAATCATTGTATCGATGATAATGAGCTCGGCTTTGATTTTACCATGGCATTCCAACCGATTATCAATTGCCAAACCATGGACGTTTTTGGTTATGAGGCGCTAGTGCGCGGCGTCAATAATGAATCGGCTTATTCCATTATCGCTAAGGTTAACGACGATAACCGCTACTTGTTCGATCAACTTTGTCGCATCAAAGCAATCGCTTTAGCTGCAAAGTTGCAGATCGATTCCATGTTAAGCATTAACTTTTTACCTAATGCGATTTATAAACCCGAGCGCTGTATTCGCACCACGCTTGAGGCGGCTAAAAAATATCAGTTCCCGACTGAACGGATTATGTTTGAGTTTACTGAAGTTGAAAAGATTGAAGACAGCGAACACATCAAAAAAATTGTTAATTATTATCAAGCGTTAGGATTTAAAACCGCGACCGATGACTTTGGTTCTGGTTTTTCTGGATTGAATTTATTAGCCGACTTCCAAACGGATATTATTAAGCTTGATATGGGGCTTATCCGCAATATTCATTTAAATACAACGCGTCAGATCATCGTCAGCCATTGCTTGAATATGATGCACGAACTCAATATCACGGTTTTAGCCGAAGGGATTGAAACCATGGAGGAGTATCTTTGGTTAAAAAATGCTGGTATCGAGCTAATGCAAGGTTATCTTTTTGCCAAACCCGGTTTTGAATGTTTGCCTGACATTGATTTTGAGTTGCTCAAGGCATAAATCAGATAATAAAAAACGCGCCGTAAAGGCGCGTTTTAACATCTATTGACTATGACACTAGCGGATTAGAAGTTTGCAGAACGTGGCGCACGTGGGAAAGGGATCACATCACGGATATTGTTCACACCAGTCACATATGACACTAAACGTTCAAAGCCTAAACCAAAGCCTGAGTGAGGCACTGTGCCATAACGGCGTAAGTCACGGTACCACCAGTAATCTTCCTGGCTTAAATCCATTTCAGCTAAACGTGCATCAAGCACATCTAAACGCTCTTCACGTTGCGCACCACCAATGATCTCACCAATGCCTGGTGCTAACACGTCCATGGCGGCAACCGTCTTGCCATCATCGTTTAAACGCATGTAGAACGCTTTAATGTCTTTAGGGTAGTTTTTCACTACAACCGGCGCTTTAAAGTGTTCTTCAGCTAAATAACGCTCATGTTCAGATTGTAAATCAATGCCCCATTCAACAGGGAACTCGAACGTCTTGCCGCAGTTTTTAAGGATCTCTACTGCATCAGTATAATCAACTTGCGCAAAGTCACTGCTTACAAAAGCTTGTAAACGTTCAATAACCGTTTTATCAACACGTTCGTTGAAGAAGCTTAAATCATCCATACGCTCTTCAAGCACTGCATTAAACGCAAACTTAAGCATTTTTTCAGCCAGCTCAGCCGCATCATCTAATGTAGCGAAAGCCACTTCCGGTTCAACCATCCAAAACTCTGCAAGGTGACGAGTTGTATTGGAGTTTTCTGCGCGGAAAGTTGGGCCAAAGGTATACACTTTAGATAAAGCACAAGCATAGGTTTCTGCGTTTAACTGGCCAGAAACAGTTAAAAATGCTTCTTTACCGAAAAAGTCTTTGTCATAATCCACTTTACCAGCATCTGTGCGAGGTAAGTTTTCCATGTCTAAAGTCGATACTCGGAACATTTCACCAGCGCCTTCACAATCAGAAGCGGTAATCAGTGGGGTCGATACCCAAATAAACCCTTCTTGATGGTAAAAACGGTGAATAGCTTGTGACAAACAGTTACGCACTCGCGCTACAGCACCAATAATGTTGGTACGTGGACGTAAATGTGCAAGTTCACGAAGATGCTCAATAGAGTGACGTTTAGCGGCCATTGGGTAGGTATCTGGGTCATCAACAAAGCCGGTGACTTCAACGCCAGAGACTTGCAGTTCAAATGCTTGGCCAGCACCAGGAGAAGCCACCACTTCACCGGTCATGACTACAGCGCAGCCGGCAGTCAATTTCAATACATCGTCATTGTAATTGGCTAGGCTATTTGGTACGACACCTTGTATAGGGTCGAAACATGAACCGTCGTAAACGGCCAAGAAAGAGATACCAGCTTTAGAATCACGGCGAGTTCTTACCCAGCCACGTACAGTGACTTGCGAACCGATTGCGTGTTCACCTTTAAATACAGAAGCGACAGATGTAATGCTCATTGTTGCTTAATTCTCCAACGTATCGAATTATGAATATAAATTTGCGTTTATCTTACCTTGCTGGTGGCTTTTCTCAAGCTTAAAACGCTATTCTATAATGATTATTGTGTTACTTTTGATTAAGTCGGTTAAATATTTGGCAAAAGAGCAAGTTAAGCCAATGCCGATTACCGTCATCACTCCTATCTTAATTAATTATCAGTGTGAAAATTAATGAAGAGGTATGAGGTTGGCATATTGTGTAAACCAAGGATTAGGACATGTCTCGATTAGGTACTTTGCAAGTTGTGTTGACCGTATTATCGATTTTAGGGTGGAGTTTAGCCATTTATGCGTTAATTATTTATGGTGAGGCGAGGCCAGATCGCGCCGTGGGGTATTTTTTGAGTAAAGGTGTGTCTGTGCGTCTTTATTGGGAACCCGATTTGACGGTTAAGTTAGAGTATTTAATCTGGTGTTGTGCGGGCGTGAGTTTTTTAAACTTGCTGGTTAACTTTTATGCTAAAACAACCACTAGAATTGGCTTTTGGGTCAATATCCCTTTGCTACTGTTGGTGTCGTTATCTGCTGGGTTATACATTCGTTACATGATTTAAATTATAATTAAAAATCAATCTTGCGTGACATGGCGGTATAGTAAATCGATTATTACAGACAAACGACCACTAGAATTGGCTTTTGGGTCAATATCCTTTTTCTATTGCCACTGCTGGTGTCGTTATTTGCTGGGTTATACATTCGCTACATGATTTAAATGATAATCAAAATCAATCTTGCGTGACATGGCGGTATAGTAAATCGATTATTACAGACAAACGACCACGAGGAATGGCTTTTGGGTCAATATCCTTTTTCTATTGCTACTGCAGGTGTCGTAATCTGCTGGGTTATACATTCGTTACATGATTTAGATTATAAGCAAAATCAATCTTGCGTGACATGGCGGCATAATAAATCGATTATAGCTGCCGTTACTCCCCAAATAAAACGGTCTTCAAACGGCATGAAATGAACGTGATAGCGTTTTCCATGTCGATAATGAAATACCTCATGCCGATTATTTCTGTCAATAAAAAAGCTTAATGGCACCGTAAAACAGTCTGCTACTTCGCCCGGATCAATGATTAACTCGAAGGGCTGTTTTACAAAAGCCACCACTGGCGTTATCTCAAATCCCGTAAATGTTTTGTGCGGAGGAAATAAGCCTAATACCTCAACGTTTTCGGCGCTTAAGCCTATTTCTTCATGGGCCTCTCTCAATGCCGTATCAATGGCATTTAAGTCAGTAGGTTCAACTTTACCGCCTGGGAAGCTAATTTGCCCAGGATGATGACGTAAATGCATTGCCCGTTGGGTCAATACAATTTGCAGTTGCTGATCTATTTCAATAATCGGAATTAACACCGCCGCTTGGCGTCCCAAATACGATGTTGGTGCGGATGCAATCGCGCCACTCAATTGATGTAATCGGTAGCGTATTTGAAATTCGTGTTTATTCATTGATGTGTTTGAATCCAATTAATAGTTTATTGAGTGTTATACATATTCAATTAATTATATGTTCGATCAGAGTCACTCAGATTTCAGTTTGAGACGCATTGTTGAAAATATGGTTGTTTCTTTGTAAAACAATGTAACAAATAAATGGAAAGCCTATGTGATTCTTAAGGGCGGTTTTCTGCACCTTCTATGCTGCTTAATATGTTTATTAGGTACAACTGCATGGTCTTATTTTTGCCATAAAATTAAAACATTTCCACCATCTATAGCAGTCAGATGTAGGAGATAGAGTAACGCAGGAGCCGTTGCCGAAAAACAACGATGCCTAACAATCCTATTATTTATCTATAAACCGCAGAATTTCCACTTAATACCAGATAATTAATAAAATGGGTTTAAACATCCAACAATGAGTCGCGCCCAGCAACTCATTGTATAACATTTGAACAAGCCTATCAGAATGCTCAATAGTTTAGGTAATTTGTTTGCTGCACGATTAACCGTTCCTACTTAATATCAACCGTCTACGCAATAAACCGAGTAATAATAATTATAGTGACATTGATTGCTTAATTGCGCCATTTTGTGACACGTGCCCGATTATCGTGCATTTAATAGTCCTAAAATGATTGTGTGTTTAAACATTTAAACGTCAACATCGATTGGTAAGTTGCTGATTTATATTTAGTAATCGTTGTCATTTTATTGCCATTAATCTGTCTTCAATTTGTTATGATGAACTGGCATGGTAACTGCTGGAATGAATGCAGTTAATTATCGCGAGGAAGACAAATATGGGACTAGAGAAGTTGCTATATTTGCAAGGTGTAGGGGCAGAATTTATCGATTGTTTCGGTAATCTTGTTCACATACCCGCTAGGGACAGGCAGGGGATTTTAACTACGATGTTATTGCAATCATCGTTTCATCAACGTGAACATCTTCATGATGAGTCCGACACTCAATCATTTGATATACAGGATTTTACTCAGCAGCAATTATCACCACCAAAGATAGACGCGCGAATAGAGCAACTCGATGTACAGCCTTGGTTGCTTCCGTTACATACTTTTCAATGGTGTACCATTGAAAAGCTTTATGTCGATGTTTATCTGCCAGAGAATTATGCATCTGGGTTTGTGGTGACCATTAGCGGTGAAAATATTGACACACTCTCGGTGAGTGCCAATGTAAGTGATTGTGTTATTGCTGGCGAATATCATATTAATGACAAGCGTTATTGCCAATATCGCTTAATGCTTGATAACGCGGCATTGCATTTAGGTTATCACCAAGTTGATTTAGTGTTTAATCATGATCCTCAGCGTAAAAACACCTTACAGGGACAATTGATGGTTGCGCCGTCTACGGCTTATCAAGGTCGTTCAGCGCAGCCATTTAACAACAATAAAGAAACATGGGGACTTAATGCGCAACTGTATGCTTTACGTAATGAGGCGCAATGGGGGATTGGTGATTTTGGCAATTTAGCTGAACTTATAGAGTACGCTGCCCATGCTGGTGCAGATTTTATTCTTCTCAATCCACTACATGCTGTAGACATCAGCCAGCCAGATAACCCCAGTCCATACAGCCCGACAGACCGCCGTCGATTAAACCCTTTATACATACAAATTGAAGCCGTTGATGAGTATAACGCCCTCAATGGGGAACTTTTATCACAAAAATGGCAGCAAAAAAGGTTAGTGCTGAATCAAGCACACCTTATTAATTACGATGAAGTGCATAGCCTGAAATATGCCGCTTTCGATAAGTTGTATCAAATATTTTGTTCTCATCACGTCAAGTTAGAAACACCAAGGTACAGAGCCTATAAGGCGTTTTTGGCACAAGATGAAACTGCGCTGATGCAGTTTGTTACCATCGAGGTGGAATTAGCACCTAAATATTTCACTCAAGATGTTGGCTTTTATTTGTATCTACAATTTGTCGCTAATGAACAATTACAAGCTTGCCAGTTGAATGCTAAACAGTGTGGAATGAGTATTGGGCTTATTCGTGATTTGGCTGTCGGGGCGGTGAGTCATGGCGCCGAAATTAGTGCCAATGCCGATTTGTTTTGTGACAACGCCAGTATTGGTGCACCACCAGATCCTTTTGCTGAACATGGCCAAAATTGGGGCTTAACCCCATTCGATCCGGTTAAATTAAAACAACATGATTATGGTCATTTTATCCAGTTGGTTCGCAGTAATATGCAAAGTTGCGGAGCATTGAGAATTGATCATGTCATGGGATTACTGCGTTTGTGGTGGTGGCCACTACATGAAGAACTCGGTAATGGCTGTTATGTCTATTATCAATTAGAAACCTTGTTAGCCATTATTTGTTTAGAAAGCCAGCACGCTCGTTGCATTGTGATTGGCGAGGATTTAGGCATAGTACCACCGGAAATTGTGGCGTGTTTGCACGAAGCCGGCATTTTATCTAATGAATTATTTTATTTTTGTAAAGACCACAATAACTTTAAATCACCAAAAAACTATAAGCGTCAAAGCCTAATGATGCTGGCCAATCATGATGTACCAACGCTTTCTGCGTGGTGGTTTGGTGCGGACTTACGTCTACGACGTCAGCTCGAATTGATTGAAACCGATGACAAGTTACAGCAGGCCATCACTCAGCGTCAGCAAGAGAAACAGCAATTAATTGATTTGCTTATCCGCGAACAGGAATTTGAGCTACCAACCTCTACTACATCGGTTGAACAATTAGATTTTGACAGTGTGTTATTGGCCTGGATCCGAGTTGCCGCAAAAGGCAATGCACAACTGTTTAGTGTGCAATTAAGTGATTTAGTCGCCGATAAACACGGAGTAAATATTCCCGGCACCTGGAAAGCATTCCCTAATTGGCAGCGGCGATTACCCCTTTCAATCAAACAAATGTCCCAAAGCCCTAAAGTACAGCAACGTCTTGAAGCGATAGCATCAGCCCGAAAGTCCCAAACTCAAGCCAATCCAGTTAACACAAGTACCGTAAACACAACAGTAAACACCAATGCAGAAAACACATCGTCATCCGATAAACGTGCCTATTAATGGATCATTGAATATGACTGTAGCGACCCCGTATTTTCAACAAGGTAGTGAAATAGCCTTATTAAATGGTGAGTACACAGATGTGTTTTCACTGCTTGGCATGCACAGTGCTAATGATGGTAAAACACTGGTTGTCCGTTGCTTAATACCTGGTGCGATCAGTGTTGATGTATTGAGCGCTAAAGATGGACGTAAAGTGGCAACACTTGAGCAAGTGAACGAGCAAGGTCTATTTGCCGGTAAAATGGGCCGAAGAGTGAAGCCTTTTGCTTATTTATTGCGGGTGCAATATCCCTTATGTGAGCAGCTCATTAACGACCCATATCAATTTGACAGCTTACTCAACCCTGATGACGTGTATTTATTTGGCGAAGGCAGCCAGTTGCAAACATACCATTTTCAGGGTGCTAATTGGCGTGAACATCAGGGTCTGAAAGGGGTTCATTTTTGTGTGTGGGCGCCTAATGCTAAGCAAGTTGCGGTGATGGGGGATTTTAATTTATGGGACAACAAGCGTCATATATTGCGTCACCATCCTGCTAGTGGGCTGTGGGATATTTTCATTGCTGAGGTTGAACCCGATCAACACTATAAATATGCCATTAGCGATATGCATGGCAATCGCGTTATTAAGTCTGATCCTTACGCGGTCGCCATGCAACCATCACCTCATAATGCGTCGAAAATCCCTCATGTCGAACGTTATGACTGGCAAGATAGTCAATGGTTAGCAGAGCGGGCAAGTCATCAGCCACACGTACAACCTATGTCTATCTATGAGGTGCAATTAGCCTCGTGGCGTCGCAATGGGGATGACGGCCAGGAATATACTGATTACTCGCAGTTAATTGCCGAGTTAGCACCTTATATAAAAGAGATGGGTTTTACTCATTTACAGTTAATGCCAATCAGCGAATATCCGTTCGATGGATCTTGGGGTTATCAACCTGTAGGGTTATTTGCCCCGACTTATCGCTTTGGTGATGCCAATGGCCTTAAAGCTTTTATTGATGAATGCCATCAGCAAGGTATTGCGGTGTTGCTCGATTGGGTGCCAGCACATTTTCCTCGCGATCCTCATGGATTGGTAAGGTTTGACGGTAGTTGCTTATACGAACATGCTGACCCCCGCAAAGGCGAACAACCGGACTGGGACACACTAATTTATAATTATGGTCGCGCAGAAGTTCGTAGTTTTTTATACAGTAATGCCCATTACTGGTTAGATGAATTTCATTTTGATGGTTTAAGGCTTGATGCTGTGTCGTCTATGCTCTACCTCGATTACAGCAGAAGAGCAGATCAATGGATCCCAAATAAATTCGGCGGGCGTGAAAACCTTGAAGCTATCAGCTTTCTACAAGAGTTAAATGCGCGCATGTACCAATGCTTCCCAGGCATTAACATGATTGCTGAAGAGTCAACCGCATGGCCAGGTGTGACGCAAGCCACCAGCAATAATGGCCTAGGTTTTGGCTTTAAATGGAACATGGGGTGGATGAATGACACTTTACGTTACATCAGTTGTGACCCTCTTTACCGACGTTATCATCATGGTGAGCTTACCTTTAGCTTAGTGTATGCCTTCACCGAACAATTTATTTTGTCACTCAGTCACGATGAAGTGGTTCACGGTAAGGGGTCGTTACTGCATAAAATTCCGGGTGATGACTGGCAGAAGTTCGCCACATTACGCGCTTATTATGGCTTTATGTGGACTCATCCGGGCAAAAAATTATTGTTTATGGGTAACGAATTTGCCCAGCGCAACGAATGGAACCATAACCAGAGCCTAGATTGGCATTTATTAACCTATGCAACACATCAAGGTGTGCAAGATTGGGTGCGCGATCTCAATCAATGCTATCAACAATATCCTGCATTATATCAACGCGATCACCATAGCGATGGTTTCCAATGGCTCGACTGCAACAATGCTGACAATAACATTTTGGTGTTTTGTCGTTTTGGCATGGACAAGCAACAACATGTCGTGATTGTGGTCAACATGTCTCCACAGGTTTATTACGACTTCAGAGTGGGTGTACCCACGGCGCAAAACTATCGCGAGTTGCTCAACAGTGACCATCGCCACTATGGTGGCGGTGATGTCGTCAATGATAATCCCTGTGAAGCTCAGGCTACTCCATGGCAAGGCATGTTACACAGTATTGTTATCACAGTACCACCGTTGGGTTGCAGTATTTGGGTTCCAGAACTAGACGAACAAGATCAGCCTACGCAATAAGTGGGTGACGAAATAATGGTTTCAACTTTACAAGGGTATGTTATGGATATGACCAGCGGTTATCCTTATCCACTTGGGGCAACACTCGATGATAATGGGGTGAACTTTTCGTTATTTTCGGCGCATGCAACAAAAGTAGTGCTGTGTATTTTTGACTCCACAGGCAGTGTTGAAATAGCGCAATATATTATGCAGCATCAAACACGACAGATTTGGCATTGCCACTTATCGGGTGCTAAAGCGGGACTGCTTTATGGCTATCGAGTTTTTGGGCCTTACCAGCCTGAACTCGGGCACCGTTTTAATCATCATAAATTTCTGCTCGATCCTTACGCCAAAAGATTAGTGGGGGAAGTGACATACCACCCTGCGATTTATGGTTATGACATTGATGCCTTAAATGAAGATTTATCATTTGATACTCAAGATAGCGCACCATATATGCCCAAATGTATGGTGTTAGACAGTCGATTTGTAAACGATATTCCAATAGCACCCCTTAATATTAGTCTCGCTAGAAGCATCATATTCGAGACTCATGTAAAGGGTTTTACTCAACAGCACCCCAATATTCAATTGTCCCAACAAGGGACGTTTGCTGGGTTAGCTAGCCAACCGATAATTGACTATTTACAGAACTTAGGGATTACCTGCATAGAGTTGTTACCCGTGCATGGCTTTTTTGATGAACCCTTTTTGGTGCAAAAAGGCCTGACTAATTACTGGGGATACAACAGCATTGCTTTTATGGCTCCACATTCTGCTTATTTATCGGATGAGGGAGATATTGGCGAATTCAGACGAATGGTTTCTACACTTCATCTTGCTGGGATTGAAGTGATCCTCGATGTGGTTTTTAACCATACCGCCGAAGGAAACCATTTGGGACCCACTTTCAGTTTTCGTGGTATCGATAATGCTAGCTACTATCGGTTATTACCCAATGAAAAACGTTTCAACATTAACGATACTGGCTGCGGTAATACCTTCAACCTTAATCATCCTCAAGTACTGATGCTGGTCATGGATTCGCTGCGCTACTGGGTAGAAGTGATGGGCGTTGATGGATTTAGATTTGATTTAGCCAGTTGCCTTGGACGAGAAGCCTATGGATTTGATCGTGGAAGTGGCTTTTTTGATGCCATCACTCAAGATCCTGTGTTGTGCAAAGTCAAATTGATTGCTGAGCCTTGGGACATTGGCCCAGGGGGGTATCAGTTAGGCAATTACCCAGTGGCATTCAGTGAGTGGAATGACCGTTATAGAGATGCCATGCGCAAATTCTGGCGTGGCGACAGTGGTTTATCGCCTGAGTTTGCCAAGCGGTTCCACGGTTCAAGCGATTTTTTCGAACATAACGGTCGAGGCCCTGCCGCGAGCATCAATTTTATCACCAGCCATGATGGTTTCAGTTTGCATGATTTAGTCAGTTATGGCGATCGTCATAACTTGGCCAACGGTGAAGATAACCGCGATGGACATCAAGAAAACTGCAGTAGTAATTATGGCATCGAAGGTGAGTGCGACGATGACGCCATTAATGCCATCCGCAGTCGACAAAAACGTAACTTATTAACCTGTTTGTTGTTGTCTCAGGGGGTGCCGATGTTGTTGGCAGGCGATGAATCGAGCCAAACTCAACAAGGTAATAACAATGCCTATTGTCAGGACAATCCCATAGGGTGGTTTAACTGGGACAATATCGATTGGCCATTAGTGAACTTTACGGCGCAATTAATCAGCTTACGTAAACGCTTTCCAATGTTATGCCATCAAGCGTTTATTCATAAGCCAGAAGCCCTTTTTGATAATGGTTTAGCCTGGTTTAACCGCCAGGGTGAGGTGATGAACAAATGCCATTGGGGTGAGTATCAAATCCGGACCTTGAGTGTCATTTTAACGGGGAATTTAGCTCATGCTGATATTGGTGCTGCCGCTGAGAGTACAGAAGCATTGTTATTGATGATTAATACAGATGAATTAGCGCATACCTTTACTCTGCCACAATTACCCCATCTTCGATATTGGCATTGTTTATTACATACCCAAGAAAGTGAGCCTTCAGTGAATGAGGATCAGCAAGTCAGTTTAATGAGTCGTAGTTTAATGTTATTTCATACCGAGTTTACAAGGAGCAATTGATGACCACAGCGAAAGATAACGCCAGTGCCAATATCAGTAAAACCAATAGTAAAGTTGAAGTCACTGCCGAGATATTAATAGACGAACAAAATTGTTCTCACGAAGAACCTTGCGATAGCTTAAAGGCCTTATTAGCAAGGCATATGCGCTACGAATTATGCAGAGACGACCATGATAAACATGAATTGTTTAATGCCTTAGCACAAAGCGTTAAGGAACAAATGCTTGATGACTGGCGACAAACACGGCTCAAGGATAATCAATATCAACAAAAACAAGTGGCCTATTTGTCATTAGAGTTTTTGATGGGCCGAGCATTAGGCAATGCATTATTAAGTTTAGACATTACCGAGGATGCTCAACAAGTACTCACAGAGTACGCTACTAACTTAGAACATATAGAACAAGTTGAGCATGATGCAGGGTTAGGCAATGGTGGACTTGGACGCTTAGCCGCTTGTTTTCTCGACAGTTGTGCTAGTTTGGATTTACCCGTTACAGGTTATGGTATCCGATATCAATACGGCATGTTTGTACAAAAAATAATAGATGGCTATCAGGTAGAGCGACCCGATCGTTGGTTACGAAATGGTAATCCTTGGGAAGTGCGAATTTCTAATCATATTGTTTCTGTCCCTTTTTATGGTCATACCGAAACCCATTCTTTTAAGCAGGGACATCGGCATCATGTTTTGGTTAACACTCAAAAAGTATTAGCTATTCCATATGATATGCCTATTCCTGGTTATAAAAATAATCGTATTAACACTTTACGTTTGTGGAAAGCGGAAGCCAATGATGATTTCGATTTAACAGAGTTTAACGAAGGTGATTATGCAGAAGCGGTAGCGACTAAAAACTTGGCTGAACAAATTACCATGGTGTTGTATCCCAATGACGCTAGTGTTAATGGTAAAGAATTAAGGCTGAAGCAACAATATTTTTTATCTTCAGCTAGTTTACAGGACCTATTAATCCGTTATGTGAACAAGTTTGGTGAAGATTTTAGCCACTTCAGTGAGCTTAACGTAATGCAGCTTAATGATACTCATCCTAGTATTGCGGTGCCTGAATTGATGCGATTGTTGCTTGATCAATATGGCTTAAGTTGGGACGCAGCGTGGGCAATTACAAGTCAGTCGATGGCATATACCAATCATACTTTATTGCCAGAGGCATTAGAGCGTTGGTCGGTTCCTATGATGAAAAATATGCTTCCTCGTATTGTCGAAATCATATTTGAGATTAATGCACGGTATTTAGAGTTGGTGGCACATCATTGGCCTGGTGACATTCAAAAGCTAACTGAGATGTCAATTATTGAAGAGGGCGGAGAGCAGCAAGTTCGTATGGCCTACTTAGCCATCGTTGCCAGTTTCTCTGTTAATGGTGTGGCAGGGTTACATACTCAGTTACTCAAAGAGGGGTTATTTAATAACTTCTATCAATTATGGCCTCACAAATTTAACAA
This sequence comes from Shewanella sp. MF05956, assembly GCF_059758055.1. Classification (NCBI taxonomy): domain Bacteria; kingdom Pseudomonadati; phylum Pseudomonadota; class Gammaproteobacteria; order Alteromonadales; family Shewanellaceae; genus Shewanella; species Shewanella sp. MF05956. The sequence continues at coordinate 185,173 of NZ_JCAYNV010000005.1, forward strand.
CAAAACTAACGGTGTTACCCCTAGACGTTGGCTAGCGTTTTGTAACCCAAAATTATCTTCGTTGATTTGCAGTCGTTTAGGCAACGATTGGATTAAGGATTTGTCACGGCTTAAGGGACTAAATGACTGTATCAGTGACAAAGCATTTGTTAAAGAATGGGCCTTGGTAAAATTTGAGAATAAACAATCATTAACCAAATTTGTGAAACAGCAGTGTGGCGTCGAGTTTGATCCAAAGATGATGTTTGATGTGCAAGTTAAGCGTATCCACGAATACAAACGCCAATTGATGAATATTCTTCATGTTATCCATTTATATCGCCGCATACTTAACGGAGACACTCAGGATATGGTGCCACGTTGTGTGTTAATTGGTGGCAAGGCTGCTCCTGGATATGCCATGGCAAAACAAATTATTAAGCTGGCCAATAATGTAGCCCATATGATCAATTCTGATCCTCTTGTTACGCCATATTTACGCATGGCATTTATACCTAATTACAACGTCAGTGCGATGGAGAAAATTTGTCCGGGCACTGATTTATCTGAGCAAATATCAACAGCGGGTAAAGAAGCTTCAGGTACAGGCAACATGAAATTCATGATGAATGGTGCCTTGACCATTGGCACATTAGATGGCGCCAATATAGAAATGCTTGAAGAGGTTGGCCATGAAAACTTCTTCTTATTTGGCTTAAATGCTAGTCAAGTAACGCAAACTCGTATGGATTACCAGCCTCAACACATTATTGATCATTCGCCAGCCCTCCAAGGGGTGATGAATATGTTAGAAAGTGGTCATTTTAATTTGGTCGAACCGGGGATTTTCGACAGCATTATTGCCTCGATTATCGATCCTAATGATCAATGGATGACGGCCGCTGATTTTGACAGTTATTGCCAAGCACAAGCGCTGGTGGCAAAAACCTATCTTGATCAAGATAGCTGGCAACAAATGAGTATTAAAAATACCGCCGCAAGCGGGCGTTTTTCAAGCGACAACACCATAGCGAGCTACCGCGACGAAATTTGGATGAAAAAGTAAACAGGTAAGTGATTTGATGCCACAAATAAGTTAAATCATGTATCAATGTTTATTTATTAATGGCTATTTAAAATAGCAAAATGGAGTCTGCTTATGAGTAATATTCGTTATATTAGTAATTTAACCCGTGATACCTATGCGTTGATTTTAGCGGGGGGACGTGGTTCTCGCTTGTACGAATTAACCGATTGGCGCGCTAAGCCCGCACTCTATTTTGGAGGTAAATATCGCATTATTGATTTTCCATTATCAAACTGTATTAACTCTGGAATACGCCGAGTAGGGGTGGTGACACAATATAAGTCGCATTCATTAATTCGTCATGTTACTCGTGGCTGGGGACATTTTAAAAAAGAGCTAGGGGAGTCGGTTGAAATATTACCGGCTTCTCAACAAACATCAGGTAACTGGTATCAAGGTACTGCAGATGCGGTATTCCAAAATATTGATATTATTAGACAGGAAATTCCGAAATATGTGATGATCCTATCTGGTGACCATATATATCGTATGGACTATGCAGGCTTGCTAGCTGCCCATGCAGAATCAGGTGCTGAGATGACTGTGTGTTGTTTAGAAACACCTATTGACGAAGCCGCTGGAGCGTTTGGGGTGATGGAAGTTGATAGCGATCATCGGGTGATTGGCTTTGAAGAAAAACCCGCTGAGCCCAAACCGGTTCCAAGTGATCCTACAATGTGTTTAGCTTCGATGGGCAACTATGTATTCAACACTAAGTTTTTATTTGAACAGTTAAAAAAAGATGCCAACAACGAAAAATCAGATCGTGACTTTGGCAAAGACATCATTCCAGCCATTATTGAAAATCACAAAGTGTTTGCATTTCCATTTTCCAGTGCGGTTGCTGGACAACCTTCATATTGGCGTGATGTTGGGACATTAGATTCGTTTTTTCAAGCAAACATGGAGCTGTTATTACCCACACCGCCACTCAACCTTTATGATGCCAAGTGGCCAATTTGGACCTATCAAGAGCAGTTACCACCCGCTAAATTTGTGTTTGATGATGATGATAGGCGCGGTATGGCTGTGGACTCTATCGTTTCTGGAGGCTGTATTATTTCAGGTGCTAAAGTTAAACGTTGTGTGTTGTTTGATGAAGTGAGGGTATGTTCTTATTCATTTGTAAAAGACTCGGTTTTATTACCCGATGTGGTGGTATTGAAGAATTGTAAAATCCAAAATGCCATTTTAGATCGGGGTTGCATCATCCCAGAAGGAATGGTGATTGGTTATAATCATGATCACGATAGGGCTAAGGGTTTTAGGGTATCCGAAAAAGGCGTTACTTTAGTAACACGGAAAATGTTGGGTTTACCTGTTGGCTACGAATAAGGACTGGAAATGACTCAAGGTAGTGTAAAACGAGTACTGCTGGTGGCAGCAGAAAACGATGCACTTCACGGCGCTAAAGTGGGTGGCATGGCGGATGTTATCCGCGATTTGCCCCCAGCATTAGCCATGTGCGAAGTGATAGCCGATGTTGCTATGCCAAATTATGGTTTTTTAGCCCAGCGATATCATGCTATGCATATGGTTGATATTGAGGTGTGCTTTGCGGGTGAACACCACTCTGTAGCGGTGTATCGGATGCCTAGACCGCAAAACAAAGATGACATCGCAGCGGCCAGGCAAAATGATGCTGACGATTCAATCGCGCAAATCTATTTATTTGATCATCCGTTATTTAACCATCACGGTAAAATCTATTGTAACGGTTCCGCCGACAGACCGTTTGCCGAAGATGCGACCAAGTTTGCTTTGTTTTCACTCTGCGCGGCTACTAGTTTAGTGCAAGGAGTATTACCGCGAGTGGATGTGTTACACCTTCACGACTGGCACACTGCCATGGTGGCAATGCTTCGCAGTTGTGTTGATGAATTTGCAGTCTTAAAGGCTTTACCTTGTGTATTTACGATTCACAACTTGGCATTACAAGGGATCCGCCCCTTTACCGGAGATGATTCTTCATTCGGCCATTGGTTTCCGCAATATATGGGTAAATTAAACCCAATTGCGGATAACAGCTTGTTTGATCCTCGTTATGACAATTGCATCAATCCAATGCGAATGGGGATTGTACTGAGTGACAAAGTGCATTTGGTGTCACCGACCTATGCTCGAGAAGTGCTCATACCATCTGACTATATTAAAGGTTTTTTTGGTGGAGAAGGTTTAGAGAACGACTTAATTGCTAAATGTCAGCAAGGCAAGTTAGTCGGGATCATTAATGGTTGTGTTTATGATGAGGGTAATAACACCGATGAACCTCATCATGATTATGCGGCGTTGTTACTTAAAGCTGAAAACACCCTTATTAAATGGCAAGCTAAGGTTGCTAATGTCAATGTGATAGATTCCATTGCACTTACTCGCATTAACCAATATAAACATGCACTAATGGCCAACACCCAGTTGCTAAAAAACAGTCAGGTTGTTCCCGATACAGACCGTTTTCTGTTGACTTTTGTTGGACGTTTAACAGAACAAAAAATGTTGATTTTATTACAACCATTTATTGATGCTGAAGGTCGAACCACCACAAAAACAGTGCTAGATGCGATAGTCGAATCGCTTCAGCGACATCAACCGAGTGGGGTATTTATGTTGCTTGGTAGTGGTGATCTGCATATTGCTAAGGTACTGCAAGCTACCGCGGCGCGTTATGATAACTTTCTGTTTTTAAACGGTTATGATGAAGCATTGTCTGAGCAGCTTTATCAATCGGGCAGTTTATTTCTAATGCCAAGTTCATTTGAGCCATGCGGAATAAGTCAAATGCTCGCAATGCGGGAAGGGCAGCCTTGTTTGGTTCATGGCGTGGGCGGACTGAATGACACGATTATAGATAATGTCAGTGGTTGGGTGTTTAATGGTGAAACGCTAGCAGCGCAAGCGGAAGCTCTGGTTGAGCGAGTTAATCAAGTGCTTGAGTTATATGGCAGTGATACTTGGCAACAGGTGAAGCACAATGCTGCCAAACAGCGGTTTAGCTGGAACGATGTCGCGAAGCAGTATCTTGAAAATCTTTATGACACTAATGCTAATGATCATTAAACTTAGTGAGTAAACACGGTCAGTAAGCATTACTCCGCTAGCAAGACAACGTAAGTTAATGTTATTACCCCATCGTTCTCTGTTCAGCTTGAGGTAATAAAAAGCCAATCAAACATGATTGGCTTTTTTGTTTTCAGCGTGAGTTATCGGCTGATTAATGCTTACTAATAACGATTATTTAGTAGGTGTAGCGTAGATCTAAGTAATAGTAGCCACCGTTAAAACCAAATGGAGTATTGGTTAATGGGTAAACAAAAATACCATTGAAGTTATTGTCTTCAGGACGTTTCTCTGGGTAGGTATCAAACAAGTTTTGTACACCGAGTGTTACCGCTAATGAATCAGTTGCTTGGTAACGCGTGCTGATGTCTGTCACCCATTTTGCGTCATATTCTACTTCACTTGACGAATAGCCTACGGTGTATTTACCGAAATAGCTAAAACGTAAGTTAGTGGTGAAGTCATCATAACGATGAGTAAAACCAATATTACCGGTGTTTTTAGGTGTTGCTTCAGTCATACGGATAACTTCAATACGATCAAATAGATCATCTTCTAATCCATCAAGAATAGACGGTAAGTTAATTGATTCAATTTTGGTTTTTTTGTATGAATAAGCAAGATTGGCGCTCACATCACCAAATTGGCCAAGGTCAAACTCCTGGGTCATAACCAAATCAACCCCTTGAGTTTCAGTATCAACTGCATTTATAAAGAAACGCGCTGAGTCGGCATTGCTACCGGCTAAGGCTTCAGCAATCACAGGTGAACTTTCTTGGTCTACCGAACCCGATAAAATAATACGGTCATCAACATTAATTTGATACGCATCTAAAGTCGCCGTAAAGCCATTGTCGCCGTTATACACTAAACCTGCACTGACTGAATGCGAGATCTCAGCTTTAAGATCGGGAATATCTAATGCATCTTTGATTGGCGATAACTGGTTAAAGGTACCTGATTCGCGTGGTACAAACTCACCGGTTACCGGGTCAGGGTCAAAGAAGGTCGATACGTTGGTAAAGTAAAGCTGCTGCACACTTGGTGCACGGAAACCCGTATCAGTGGTTAAACGTAATGCTACATTGTCAGTAATATCGTAACGACCCGACAACTTCCAGCTGGTGTTACTGCCAAAATCTGAATAGTCTTCATAACGCACTGCAGCAGCCCAATAAAATTCATTGGTTAACTGGTTTTCAAGTTCGAAGTATATACCGGTATTGGTACGGTCTTCATCCACTTCAGATTCTTTAGTAAAACCACCAAAGCCCTGGCTTCCACCCGCTTTACCTTCGTAATCACCTTTAATGTATGATTCTACTTGGCCGGCTTCAATTTCATAGCCACTTTCGCGGAATGTGACACCTGTGGCGACCACGATTTCTGAATCATTATAAAAATCATAATAGGTAGACGCATCAAGATTGAGGTTTAACTCACTATTAGACAGGGTGCCAGCATAAAAATCGGTTGGACTCGTTGGACCTAAAGAGGCGTTAATGGTGTTTTCAACATTATATTCAAAGCTGTTGCTACCGTAACCGGCAGAGGCATCAATGTTCCAATCACCTAATTCAGCGTCATAACCCATTACAAATGAATAATCGAGGATTTCAGGGCTAATTTGTGGTAAATAACCATCTGGATAGACTTCAATGATGTTACGCAAATCTAACGCGCGGCGATAAAACGCTCCAGAAGTTGAGGTACGTTTGCTAATCCCGCCAAATGCATACACTTTACTGGTGTCTGTGATGGCTTGTTCAGCATTCACAAATAAGCCGTAGTTATCATAATCGCTGTCACCAACGTGGTGGTTTTTACGATTAATTGTGTCTTCACGAGGATCTAAGCTACCATCAGCCAATTCTGGGTATTGTTGACGGCTATCAAGACCTGCACGGTTAGTGGCATTTTTTTGATGCGCTTCTAAAGACACATTCACAAAGCCATCATCGCTAAAGCTAAAGCCCTGGTTAACACCTACACGTACTTGCTCACCATCACCTTCATAGGTTTGGCCTATTTGGGTAGAAATGCTGCCGCCTTCATTGCTGTCTTTAAGTACAACGTTAATCACACCGGCAATGGCGTCTGAACCATATAAAGCAGAAGCACCATCACGCAGAATTTCAATGCGTTTAATCGCAGTCATCGGAATGGCATTTAAGTCAACGTTTGACGAGCCTTTACCCACAGTACCTGATAAGTGCACTAGGGCAGAACCATGACGACGTTTACCGTTTACTAACACTAAAGTGTGGTCAGGTGACATGCCTCGTAAACTTGCAGGTCGTACCGCATCACTACCATCAGTAATGGATGAAAATGGTACGCTGAAACTAGGGGCGGCAAACTGAAGTGCTTTTGCGGTTTCGGTAATCCCGGTCGCTTCAAGTTGCTCTGAGGTAATAATATCAACAGGTGTTGGGCTATCAGTGGCTGTGCGCAGGGCAATACGTGAACCAATCACTTGAATGCGCTCTAGATTGAGACCTTCCTCTTCAGCCATAGCGGCTGGGGCGGAAATACTGGCGATGACCGCCAAAGATACGAGACTTTTATACATTAGCAATCCTGCGATAACGTTAATAGAAATTATATAACATTATAGACCAGTTTTGCTGGAGATTAGATCTGTTTAATATATGGTGAGTTAGTTTAATACGGCATATGTAATGACACACAGGTATAGTGAAATATACTAATGCAAACAGTTTGTTAATTTACTTTTTAACACAAATAAAAACACCTGTTAAATTTAACAGGTGTTTAACAGTGTAGCCGGTGTCGCTCACGATAATTGATTAGCTAGGCAAACTTGCTTGATGAGCTTTAATAAACTTATCCATCGTCTGTTCAGCTCGTTGTTGCGCAGAGGTCCAAGTGTCAGTTGCTGTCATGGTTTCAACCACTTCGTAATAACACTTAATTTTAGGTTCAGTGCCTGAGGGTCTTACAATAACTCGGGCACCATTTTCTAAGCAGTAAATTAATACATCACTTTTAGGTAAGTCAATGACCGCAGTAGAACCATCGGAAAATGTGCGTAAAGACTGTCTTAGATCATCGCTTGACGTTACTGCAAAACCGGCAATATTGGCGGGTGGTTGTTGGCGTAAATGCTCACCAATGTTTGGCGTATCAGGTTTTAGGGCAATACTGACTTGCGCATTAAGGTGAAAACCATGCAGACGGTAAATTTGCTCTAGCTTGTCCCACACAGTTTGATTTTTGGTGGCCAATTCAGCGCACAACTGTGCAAACGCGACTAATGCAGATAAGCCATCTTTATCCCACACCATGCTGCCCACGGTATAACCCAGCGCTTCTTCATAAGCGAATAAGAATTGGTTATCAGCCTCGCATTTGTTTATTCCTACATTCATCAACCATTTAAAGCCGGTGAGAGTGGTATAACATGTTGCTTGCATCGATTGTGCAACTTTAGACAACAAACTTGACGACACGATGGTGGTGCCCACTAGACGTTGGTGGGCTGGGGCGTGTGATAATAAATACTCGCCAAACAACACACCGACTTGATCACCTGTAAGCATTTTATAGTCGTTTTCAGCAGTACGAACAGCCACAGCAAAACGGTCGGCATCAGGATCGTTGGCACACGCGAGCATGGCCTGATGTTTTTTAGCTTCCGCTATCACCAAATCCATCGCGCCTTTCTCTTCAGGATTAGGGAAGTTCACCGTGGGGAAATCGCCGTCAGGTTCACGTTGTGCCGCGACAGAATAGACTTGGGTGAATCCTGCATCTTTCAACACGGCTTCAGCCATGTCAGCGCCCACACCATGCATAGCGGTGTACGCTAAGCTTACCGGTTGGGTATTAGCATGTTGTTGCAATACACTCGCAGTATGAATGCCTTCGCGGTAGGTTTGGTAAAAATCATCTTCGAGCCAAATCAACTTAGCTTGTTTCTGGGCATCATCAAGCGAGATAAATGGGATGCTCTGGGTGGCAGCATGTTGAATTTGCGCGGCAATACCTGAGTCATGTGGCGGAATAATTTGCGCACCATTTTCCCAATACACCTTATATCCATTGTATTGTGGTGGGTTGTGGCTTGCGGTAACCACAATGCCTGCAGCAGCGTTAAAGTGTTTTACTCCAAAGGCCACTAATGGTGTAGCGGCAACCCGAGTCGTTAACCGAACGGTTATGCCCATTGCGGTCAGCACACTGGCAGCATCGTGAGCAAATGCGTACGAATCATGACGCCCGTCATAACCAATAATCACACCTCGACTGGCAGCATCATTAATTTGTGCCAATAAATAGGCACCTAGACCTGCCGTTGTTTGTCTCACAACGAGGCGATTCATTCCCATGGGGCCTGGGCCCACTTCACCACGAAGTCCTGCGGTGCCAAAGGCTAAACGACCTGAAAACATGTTGGTTAAAGCTGTTTCGTCTTGATTGTCGAGTAATGTTTGTAATTGAGCTTGAGTGCTAGGATCGGGGTCTTGTTGTAACCAGTGATGAATTTGATGCTGTAAGTGGGTATTCATGATCAACCTCATTGATAATCATTTTCAATTGCTGCATTAACATTAGAAAAATAACGGCATAAGAACAAGTAAAATTACGATATTGACTGGGTAAATAACCAAATCAATACATATTAATAACCTATTAATGCCATTTATATACGACCGTGAAGGTGGGATCCGTCACATAAAAAAACGCGTATTACTGAGTAATACGCGTTTATTGACGAAAGCGCCTGTTTAAATCGCTTTATTTAAAGATCTTTATTTAAATCTAAGCAATTTAAACCTTCAATTTACATCTAGGTGTGAAACTTAAGCTTTTGGAAAGTTCTGTGGGAAGAAAGCCCGTTTTGCCTCATCATCAAACTCGCCTTTAAAAGCGACATCTTTTCCAAAATTACGAGCCGTTTCAATGGCAGGGCGTGCACTCACGTGATCAAACCAGCGCTGTAAATTAGGGTATGGTGCTAAACCTTCCTCACCAAGCACAACCGACGCTTTATCAATCCAACCCCATGCAGAAACGTCCGCAATGGTGTATTCGTCACCCACTAGGTACTCACGACCCGCTAAATGATCGTTTAATACTTCGTAATGGCGCTGTGCTTCACGTAAATAACGGTTAGTGGCATAGGCGATTTTTTCAGGAGCATGATGTCTAAAATGAACGGATTGACCAGAAAAAGGACCAAGGCCAGTGGCAATAAACATTAACCACGACAACAACTCACCGCGATCTTCTGCTTTGCCCGTTAACTGGCCAGACTTATCAGCCAGGTATAACAAAATCGCGTTAGAGTCGAAAACTCTTACGCCATCATCATCAATCGCAGGCGTTTTAGCATTGGGATTAATCGCTTTAAATTCAGCAGTATGTTGCTCACCTTTAAGAGTATCTACAGGCACAAGCTCAAACGGTAAACCTGTTTCAGCTAAGAATAGAGCAACTTTCATTGGGTTAGGGCCAGGGTGGAAATAAAACTTAAGCATGTGAGCTCCTTTTTCAGTTAAGGCTGATATTGAAACAGGTTTTGAGTGAATGCTCAAGAAGTATTTGAGCGAGTGGTCAAAGATGCTAATGCTTGTTGCAGAATATCACAGCGCAAATTAAGCACATAAACGCCTTCGTTTCTCGGGTATATGGTTCAAAAATGGGTACTCGATGAACCAATTTAAGTTATTGCCGGCTAATACTTATTGGTTAAAATACCTTGCTGCAAAAAATTGACTATGCAGATTGGGCTCATTAGGTTGGCTAACGCGATACGCGAGGAATAACATGAAAGAGCAATATGAATATCAATTAATTGTGTTTATTAACGCTGAGATGCAACAAGACTTAGCTCATGATCTTAATCATGTGTTTAGAGTGGTTAACACGGCTAAAGCATTATGTGTCACTGAAGGCGCTGACCCTGCGATAGTCATACCAGCAGCTTATTTACACGATTGCTTCTCGTTTGCTAAAAATCATCGAGACCGTGCTCAAAGCTCACGTTATGCGGCAGATAAAGCCAACGCTTTTTTAGAGGGTATTAATTATCCAACTCAATTTTTACCTGCCATTCACCATGCGATAGTTGCGCACAGCTTTAGCGCCAATGTTGCGCCACAAAGTGTCGAAGCTAAAATTGTTCAAGATGCCGACAGGTTAGATGCATTAGGCGCCATAGGTATTGCAAGATGTCTTCAAGTCAGCACCAGCCTTGGTGTGAGCTTGTATAATGCTGATGATCCATTTTGTATAAACAGACAAGCTAATGATCGTCTTTTTGCTATTGACCACTTTTACACAAAATTATTTAAGCTTGCTGACACCATGCACACCGAATCTGCAAAAATAGAAGCCAGCAAAAGAATTGAGTATATGCAAAGCTTTTTGGCTCAATTAAATACTGAGATTTAACGACCTAGCAAATATCAGCGTACTATTGTTTATTAAGACTCTCTAATAAGGGCAAGATTTTACTGACTTTATCAAAGCTTTCTTGATATTCCGCTTTCGCATCAGAATCCGCCACAATACCGCCACCAGCCCAACAATAAATACGGTTTTGCTCGGTCACTAAGGTGCGAATGGTAATACTGGTGTCCATATTACCGTCCTGGCTGATGTAACCAATACTGCCGCAATAAAGATTACGTCTTGATGGTTCTAACTCTTCAATAATTTGCATGGCGCGTATTTTAGGTGCGCCAGTAATAGAACCGCCAGGAAAGGCGGCCTGGAGTAGATCAAAGGCATTATGATCGGCTGCCAGTGTGGCGGTAACTGTGCTCACTAAATGATGCACCGCAGGAAAGCTTTCAATCGCGAATAATGTCGGCACCTTAACACTGCCAGGCGCTGCTACTTTACCTATATCGTTACGCAGTAAATCCACAATCATGACATTTTCAGCGCGATCTTTTTCTGAATGGCTTAGGGTGTCGGCTGCAAGTTTATCCTGAACGGGGTCAATACTACGTGGCAAGGTACCTTTGATTGGCTTTGTTTCAATATGTTTTTGCTGTAACCGTATAAAGCGCTCAGGCGATATCGATAACACACAATGCTCGGGTAAACGCATAAATGCTGAAAAGGGCGCTTGGTTAGCATGCGACAATGCACAATAAGCCTGCCATTCGTCACCTTGATAATGTGCTTCAAAACGCTGGGTTAAATTGATTTGATAGCAATCCCCGCTGAGTAAATACTCATGTACCTGAGCAAACTTTTGTTGGTATTGCTGCTCAGTAAGTTGGTTTTGCCAAGCTGAGGTTAAGGTGAAATCTTGTGTGGCAACGAGAGACCGGTTTTTTAGATTACATTGATTTTTTATTTTTGATTGAATTAAATTCACTTCAGTTTCAAGCGCAAGCTTTCCATTGTAATGGTAAGAAAACCAGCACTTTTTGTCATAGCAATAAATCAAGCAAAAATCGTAAAACCCGATATTCATCTCTTGCAGGTGAATATCTTTGTTGGCTATTTTGGGCAGTTTTTCAATTGTGCGGCCTAAATCATAACCCCATGCGCCAACAGCACCAACACTAAATGGGTGTTCACATGCTTGTTGAGTGGGATAAAGCAAAGTGTGAATGTGGGCTAAGTTTTCAAGGGGTGACTGCGCAGCATAAGGCGTAATATTCAGTTGTCCAATATCGTGATGGATCGGGGTAAATTGGCACTGGCCTTCATCGCTGGTTAAGGTCGCTATAGGATTAAAGGCAATAATGTCAAACTTCGCATCCGGGTGCGCGGCATTGGCGGAGTCGAGTAATATGGCCCAGGGGTTATCACTAAATAATGCAAACAGTTGTTTAGTGTCAATTTCCCAATCTAATTTTTGCCCATAGAGTGCGTTTTTTACCCGCGCAAACATCGATTACCCTTATCTAAAAATGTGATGTAGCCCAAAAAGGATGGAAAGAGTATCATATTGGTCTAAATAGTTAACCTCGTTTGGTAGCCGTTTAATGACGCGTGATTGAGTCAGTTAATAATAACGAGATGGTTACCCAAACGTTTCTGTTGATAAAGATAATAATGTTAGGCCGCAATGGCTGCTGGAGCGCCCCATATGTCGAGCAATACCCCTACAACGATTTCCAATACTCCTGTTGTAATTAAACAGGCCGACTTTATTGAGAGTATCGCTGATTCACTGCAATACATTTCTTACTATCACCCAAAAGATTTTGTTGATGCGATGTTCAATGCTTACAAGCGTGAACAAAGTGCTGCAGCTAAAGATGCGATTGCACAAATCTTAATTAACTCGCGCATGTCAGCAGAAGGTAAGCGTCCGCTGTGTCAAGACACCGGTATTGTGACCACATTTGTTAAAATTGGTATGTCTGTACAGTGGGATAAAACAGACATGACAGTACAAGAAATGGTCGATGAAGGTGTTCGTCGCGCTTACACCAATCCAGATAACCCATTGCGTGCATCGATTGTCGCCGATCCTGCTGGCACACGTAAAAACACCAAAGACAACACCCCGTCAGTGGTACACATTGATATGGTTGCCGGCAATCAAGTTGAAGTAATGATTGCAGCAAAAGGCGGCGGTTCTGAAAACAAATCTAAAATGGCAATGTTAAATCCGTCAGATGATATTGCTGCCTGGGTTGAAAAAACCTTACCGACTATGGGCGCAGGTTGGTGTCCACCAGGCATGCTCGGTATAGGTATTGGCGGCACGGCTGAAAAAGCCGCGGTAATGGCAAAAGAGTCATTAATGGATCCGGTTGATATTCACGAGTTAATGGCGCGCGGCGCAGAAACAACTGAAGAGAAGTTACGTCTCGATATTTTTGAGCGTGCTAACAATTTAGGCATAGGCGCTCAAGGTTTAGGTGGTTTAACCACAGTGCTAGACATTAAAATCAAATCAGCGCCAACTCATGCAGCATCTAAGCCTGTCGTGATGATCCCAAATTGCGCGGCAACCCGCCATGTACATTTTCATTTAGACGGTACAGGCCCAGTTGATTTAGCACCACCATCATTATCTGATTGGCCTGAAATCACTCGCGAAGCGGGCGAGAACACTCACCGTGTCAATCTAGATAACATCACTCAAGCTGAAATCGAAACCTGGAAGAGCGGTGATACCTTATTACTCAACGGTAAAATGCTAACCGGTCGCGATGCTGCGCATAAGCGTATTCAATCGCTATTAGATTCTGGCGAAGGTTTACCTGCAGGAGTTGATTTTACCGGCAAGTTTATTTACTACGTTGGCCCAGTTGATCCGGTTCGTGATGAAGTTGTTGGCCCTGCAGGCCCAACAACGGCAACCCGTATGGATAAATTCACCGACATGATGTTAGACAAAACCGGTCTAATGGGCATGATTGGTAAATCTGAGCGTGGCCCTGAAACCGTGGCTTCAATTAAAAAACACAAAGCAGTTTATTTAATGGCAGTGGGCGGCGCAGCTTATTTAGTGTCTAAAGCGATTAAAAAAGCCCGTGTTGTTGCATTTGAAGACTTGGGAATGGAAGCCATTTACGAGTTTGACGTTCAAGATATGCCGGTTACCGTTGCTGTAGACTCTAATGGCGTTAACGCTCACGAGACAGGACCTGCAATATGGAAAATCAATATTGCAAATAGCAAAGCTAAGTAATCGCAAGCTGCTAGAAAGCATCGATAAGCTTGTTAAACAACAAGATGTCATGTGATAAGACGCTCAAGTTTACAGCTTTTTACAAAAGGCCTGTTGCTTGAGCGTTTTGCTTTCGCTAGTCTGCAATACATATTGATATGTTGATCCTAAATTAGGTTCAGCATGATTTCTACCTAAAACAACTGAGACTCTATAACAATGAAAAAGTCCTCTGTATTATTTGCACTGGTTGCCGCCGGAATGGCAACGTCAGCGCTGGCGGCTGAGCCGACACCTTTTAATGTGCAGCAACTCGTTAATTTAAATAAAGTTCATTCAGCTGCTGTGTCAAACGACGGTAAAAACCTCGTTTATGGCGTTAAAGTCGTTGATGAAAAAGGCGAGGCGAGTTCGGATCTGTACTTGCTCGATTTAAGCAACAAAAACGCTAAACCTAAACAGCTAACGGCTGCTGCGGGTACTGAACATGATGTGAGTTTTTCATTAGATGGGCAGTCGATTTATTTCCTTGCCAGCCGCACGGGTAGCAGTCAGTTATATCAGTTAGCCCTCAACGGTGGCGAAGCCATCGCGGTAACGGATTTACCGTTAGATGTGAATGGCTACAAATTGTCTCAAGATGGCAAGCAAGTTGTTATGACCATGCGCGTGTTTCCTGAGTGTAAAGACTTAGCATGTTCTAAAGACAAGTTTACTGCCATTGATGAAAGCAAAACGTCTGGCCGCGAATATAAGCAATTAATGGTTCGTCACTGGGATACCTGGGAAGACCATGCACGTAACCATTTATTTGTAGCGCAATTAAACGGTAAAAAAATCACTGAGCCAACCAATGTTACCGCTAATCGCGACACTGAAACGCCTCCCAAGCCATTTTCTGGAATGGAAGAAGTGACCTTTACGCCAGATGGTAAATACGTGGTGTATAGCGCAAAAGCGCCAAGTCGCGATCAAGCCTGGACAACCAATTATGATTTATGGCAAGTACCTGTGGCAGGTGGCGACACGGTTAATTTAACCGAAGCCAACACGGCATGGGACTCACAGCCAACGTTTTCTGCTGATGGTCGCTATTTGGCGTACTTAGCCATGACCAAGCCAGGTTATGAAGCAGACCGTTACCGCATCATGTTACGTGACAATGTCACAGGACAAGAAAAAGAAGTCGCGCCTCTATGGGATCGCAGTGCAAGTTCGCTTAATTTCAGTGCCGATGGTCGTACTTTATATGTCACCGCTCAAGATGTGGGTCAGGTCACTATTTTTGAAGTGAACACTCAATTTGGTGATGTGCGTCCTATTTATAATCAAGGCAGCAATAGTTTAATCGCGGTCACTAACAACAAATTGATTTTCCAAAAGTCATCACTTGTTGAACCAGGTGATTTATACAGCGTGACGGCAGAAGGTGAGCAACTTACTAAACTAACTGACGTCAACAAAGATAAATTGGCCAATATTAAATTTGGCGAGTTTGAACAATTCAACTTTAAAGGTTGGAATGATGAAACCGTTCATGGTTACTGGATAAAACCGGCTAATTATGAAGAAGGTAAAAAATACCCAATCGCGTATTTAGTGCACGGTGGCCCACAAGGTTCATTTGGCAATGGATTCAGTGGTCGTTGGAATGCCCAGCTTTGGGCTGGCGCAGGTTATGGCGTAGTGATGGTCGACTTCCACGGTTCTACCGGTTATGGCCAAGCATTTACTGACTCAATCGGTAAAGATTGGGGCGGCAAGCCACTGGAAGATCTTAAAAAGGGCATGGCGTCAGTCACTGCTCAGCAACCCTGGTTAGATGCAAACAATGCTTGTGCATTAGGTGGCTCATACGGTGGATACATGATGAACTGGTTCCAAGGTAAATGGAACGATGGTTTCAAGTGTCTTGTTAACCATGCGGGTCTATTTGACATGCGTTCAATGTACTACGTAACAGAAGAGCTATGGTTCCCAGAATATGAATTTGGCGGTTCGTACGACAAAAACAAAGAACTGTTTGAGAAGTTTAACCCAGTTAACTATGTTGAAAACTGGAAAACGCCAATGTTAGTCATTCACGGTGAAAAAGATTACCGCGTACCTTATGGTCAAGGCCTGGCGGCATACACTTACATGCAACGTAATGGTATCCCATCTGAGTTGTTAGTGTTCCCTGATGAAAATCACTGGATTTTAAACCAGGACAACCTGCAACAATGGTACAAAAATGTACTCGGTTGGATGGATCGCTGGACAGCAAAATAGTCATTACGATGAACTGACGCAATACCGTTAATATGACTTAACGGTAAGACTCAATTAAACAGAGATGTCACCTAAGGTGGCATCTCTTTTTTTATGAGAAAAAATAACAGTAATGTTAGTATTTTTCATCATGATGGTTTTATGTTCAATGTTATGATTTGTTGCTTATCGACATATCTTTAAGGTATACAGCCACTAAAATCGTTTTATGGGTATATATTCAGCAATAATGAGAGTGAACAGACATAAAAACTCAGTAGAGTATTATCTACTGCACTTTCCTTAGGGATATATGACTAACAGGTTCTCATCGCTTAAGAATTTAGTCACTAACCAATGTTAATTAAATTGCAGATAACGGGGTAGATGTCTATTTTATGCACTACTCTGTTTGTCTTAAAATATAGTAAAAGAACAAGAAATTATCCAAGTCATAAAAAAGAAACTCATTGTGGTAGTTAAATGAACTGATGTTTATTCTAGAACGGTAAACGTGCCCTATATGCCAAATTAATAATAAATAATTAGAAAAAAAATTTATAAGTTATATACAATCTCTACCATTGGATATCAGATCAATTATTTTTACCTTTAAGCAGATAGCATAACTTTAATTTAAGTGGTAGTACTGCAGTATTTTTAATGTATTTTTGTTACATAATAAAATATGCATGATAATAATTGAGTAATTAATCTAAATAAAATGCGTCATAAAAGGCATAGTTTATTTGAGAATACTTTAAATCTTAATAGCATTAGTGGATAAAAATAACTTAAAAATAACTTAAAAATAACTTAAAAATAACTTAAAAATAACTTAAAAATGAGAGTCGTCAAAAGGTGTTTTTTCTAAGCTACTGAAAGGTAACACTTAAAGCTCAAGTTAGAGTTGGCTGTCAATGACTAATTAGATTCATGATTTATTCAAATCATTCAATTTACAATGATCATTACGTATCAACTAACCCTCAATAGAATGCTCCTACCTTCTAAAACATCAATCCTACAAATGGTATTGCTGACAATTTACATGCACTAAACACCAATTTTAAACCTGAGAAGGTCCCGTTTTAGAGTACATATGAATTTGAGTGATTAAATATGGTTGTAAGTGTTGAATGATAATGGTTTTAATGTTTAAATTATGTTGCAAAAAGGAAAAGCCGTTAAGGTTGGTTAAATAAAAAACGATTCGAAGTTTTAATCTTAACGGATGTAATTTAATTACTAATATGAATATATCAGGGAGAATTCATGTTTATAAACTCAAAGTTATCACGCTCTATACGCCTTGCTATGGCAATGGGAACCGTTGCTACTCTAGCATTACCAGTCTATGCAGCAGATGAAATTAATGATGATGAAAAAATCGAGAAGATTGCCGTTACAGGCTCTCGTATTGCAAAAGCGGAATTAACTCAACCAGCTCCTATTGTGAGTATTTCTTCAGAAGAGTTAGCCAAATTTGGTAATTCAGATTTAGCGAGCGTTCTTTCAGAACTACCGTCAATTGGCGCAACTAACACTATTATTGGTAATAATAATAGTAATTCTGAAGCCGGTGTCAGTTCAGCAGATTTACGCCGTTTAGGTTCGAATAGAACATTGGTTCTTATAAATGGCAAACGACATGTTGCAGGTTCAGCTGGTTCGGCACAGGTAGATTTGTCAACGATCCCAGCAAGTCTAATCGACAGAGTTGATATTGTTACTGGTGGTGCATCTGCTATTTATGGTTCTGATGCGGTATCTGGTGTTATCAATATTATATTAAAAGATAACTATGAAGGTTTTGAATTCAATGCAACTGCTTCCGATTCTTTAGAAGGAGTAGGTACGAAAGACCATTCATTTGATATTTTAGCGGGTGCAGACCTTTCTAATGGTAAAGGTAATGTCACGTTCTTTGCCGGATACGACAGGACCAAAGAAGTCATGTCTGAAGATATTCGTCAGTTTGAAGGTTGGGGCACAGTTGCCAATCCTGCCGATACTGGTGAAAACGACGGTATTCCTGATAGGTTAAGAAGACGAAATGTTTCTTCTGAAATGATCCATGCAAATGGTGTTGCTAACGCATTCGGTGGTGCTGCAGGACGTTGGGTCTTCGATGACGCAGGCAATCCTCTTGTGCAAACAGAGCGTGATTTGTCGAATAGTTTTGCATTCGGTTCTTTCCCTGATGGCTGCGATTATTGTTTTAATGGTGAGGATTATGAAAACTACACTCCTGCCGTAGAAAAAATAAATATCGGCTCAACGTTCAACTATGATATCAATGATAATATTAATTTTTACAGTGATGTGAAATATGTACGTTCAGATATTAAGCAACAATTTCAACCATCATTCCGTTTTGGTAATGTAAGTGTCAATGTTCAAGATAATGCATTCCTTGATGCCGGATTAAGACAGACGATGCTTGATGCAGGACAAAGCTCGTTTGGTTTTGCCAAATTCTTTGATGAGCTTGGAAACCGTTCAGCTGATAACGTCCGCGAAACTTTCCGTTATGTGGGTGGAGTACGGGGTGGGTTTACGTTAAGTGAAACCATGTTTGATTATGAAACCTTTTACGTTTATGGCCGTACCGATAACCAACGTAAAACTCTGAATGACCTAATCCCAAATAATTTCCTTGATTCATTAGATTCTGTAATTGATCCTGACACCGGTCTTGCTGCTTGTAGAAGTCAAGTTGAAAGTGCACAACCTGACGGTTATACCAGTAGTGCATCTGTTAATAGCGCAGATTGTGTTGCCTATAATCCGTTTGGACTCAATAATGCTTCTCAAGAAGCAAAAGATTGGATTTCAGCTGATGTAACTCGTCAAGACGTTATAACGCAAGAAGTCATTGGCGGAACACTAACGACTGACTCATCTGAGTTCTTTGAACTTCAAGGTGGCGCTGTCGATGTTGTTGTTGGTTTTGAATATCGAGAAGAAACATCTGAAACAACCACAGATGAATTCACGAAAGCAGGTTTCCTATCCGGTGCAGCGACACCAGATGCATTTGGTGAATATGATGTAAGTGAATATTTTATCGAAATAAATGTTCCTTTAATTAAAGATATGACTCTTATCCATGAGTTAAGTGTTGATGCAGCTTATCGTTCAGCTGATTATTCTCACGCAGGTAAAACTGAAGCATGGAAAGTTGGCATGTTCTACTCGCCAATCGAAGAGTTAAGCTTACGTGGAACAATCGGTGAAGCGGTTCGTGCGCCTAATATTGGTGAGGCTTTCGATCCTGTGTCGCCAGGTTTTGCTACAGTGAGTGACCCATGTGATGCCGATAATATCAATGACGATCCTGATCGAGTAGCTAACTGTGCGGCAATAGGAGTACCTAGCGGTTTCCAAGCCAACGATAACGTCAGTGTAGATACATTATCTGGTGGTAACCCAGAGTTAAAGTCAGAAAGTTCTTCATCAATGACTTTAGGCTTAGTTTGGGTGCCTACATTTGTTGATAACTTATCTTTTACAATAGATTATTACGATATTGATATTGAAGATGCTATTCTATTTGTTGATGCTCAAGATATTGCTGATAACTGTGTAGATGCTACAGGTGGACCAGATGCCGGTTATTGTTCGCAAATAGACCGTAACGCATCAAATGACATCGAATTAGTGCGTTCAGGGTACTTAAATGCTTCTGCTATCTACACTAAAGGTTTAGAATTTCAAGCAAGTTATAAAATGGATATGTCCACTTTTGACATGCCTGGTGAGCTAAGTTTTGGCCTTTTAGGTAACCACTTGATTGAACTTGAACGTTTTGAATTCCAAGACCGTCCTGATGAAATCAATGATGAGAAAGGTGAAGTCGGCGATCCAGAGCTTCAATTACGTATGACTATCGATTATCGTATTGATGACCTCCAACTTAGTTGGGCAACGCGTTATATTGATCGTGTCGTAACCTATGATGTGTCACCAAATGGTGGTTCACCTGAAGATTTAGCTCAAGGTTGGGTGCCATCACTTACCACTCATGATTTTACTGCTTCATATCGCGTGAGTGATAATCTATTTGTTAATGGCGGTATTCGAAATGTATTCGATAAACTACCTCCAGGATATACAAATGACGCTTTATATGATCTAGTAGGTCGTCGTGCGTTTGTAGGAATGAAAGTTAACTTCTAATTTAAGTTGATTAAGTTAGTTGGTTATTAAATTAAAGGGCTGCATTTTTTGTAGCCCTTTTTTTGTCAAAATGTTAAGTGAATATGCTGCAAAAATTTAAAAATAGTAATAACCTAATAAATCAGTCTGATAGATTTTGTGCGAATTATATTAATGAGTTTCCCGCATGTTCGCATTAGCTTTTTTATGGCAAAATGGCTCTGAAATAACAAAAAATCTCATTATGTAAATCCACATGTTTCGGCTACATTAGCGCGCTCAGAATTGAGCTTCAAATCAGGTAATATCAAGAGGGTTTAGTTAGTGGATTTTATGCTTTATATCAAGTTCTTCTTAGGACTGTTAGCGATTATCAATCCGGTAGGATTATTGCCTGTATTTGTGAGCTTAACCAGCCATCAAACTGAAGCTGATCGCCAAAATACTAATCGTGATGCAAATATTGCCGTAGTGATCATTTTATTGGTGACAGCAATAGCAGGGCATTACATTCTTAGTATGTTCAGTATTTCATTATCGGCTTTTCGTATTGCCGGTGGTAGCTTGATTTGTATTATTGCGATGTCGATGTTGCAAGGTAAAATCAGTGAAGTGAAACGTAACCAGGAAGAAGACCGTGAGTCTTCAGGTATGGAATCTGTTGCAGTTGTGCCATTGGCTTTGCCATTAATGGCTGGTCCCGGTGCCATTAGTGCGGTGATTGTGTTTGCAGCGGAGCATCACCAAATAACCAACTACATTGGTATGTTTTTAACCATTATTACCTTAGGCCTTGTAAGTTGGGGTTTATTCCGCATGGCGCCAATGCTGTTTAAACTATTAGGTAAAACTGGCATTAACGTAATTACCCGTCTAATGGGTCTACTGATGTTGTCTTTAGGCATTGAAGTGATCGCCGCAGGTGTTAAAGGCTTATTTCCAACCTTAATTGGGTAGATTTTGCCTAAGTTGCCGAGCATTTGTGCAAACGCTTGATAGTGGGGTAATTTAGCTTGACCCGCTATCGGCATTTGCGTAAAGTACGCCACGATTAACATCACAGCTGCTATAGCACGTTAACGTCTACAACAATGTGATGGTTTATTAAATATGCAAGGTTAGATTGATAACGCGTATATTTAATGAAAACGAATAAATGGATTTGAATATGTCATGTATTTGAATCCGACAAATTGGTGAGCTGGCTGAGTGGCTGAAGGCGCACGCCTGGAAAGTGTGTTTAGGTTTATCCCTAACGAGAGTTCGAATCTCTCGCTCACCGCCAAATATGAAAAAAGACGTCTTCGGACGTCTTTTTTCATTTCTAATAGATTATTTTCACTCAAGTGTATTGACCTATGAGTGAATGCTATACTGACCCCACGCTATTTTTTATCCTACTTATTGAGTACTCATTTCATGCCATTTTCGACACTTGGATTACGCGACACTATTGTCAAAGCCTTAGCTGAAGTGGGTTATAGCAACCCAACGCCTATTCAACAACAAACCATTCCGGTGATTTTACAAGGTAAAAACCTACTTGCCGCCGCGCAAACCGGTACCGGTAAAACCGCGAGTTTTGTGTTGCCAATATTAGAACGTTTAGCCGACACGCAAACGGAACGCAAAAAGCGCATTCGCGCCCTCATTTTAACGCCTACCCGTGAACTTGCTGTACAGATCCAAAGTAACATAGTGGCTTATGCCAAACATGTGGGTGTGAGCTCGTTTGTGATTTATGGTGGTGTTGATGAAAAGCCGCAAAAACAAGCGTTGCTCGACGGTGTCGATATTTTAGTGGCAACCCCTGGGCGTCTTCTCGATTTATACACCCAGCGTGCCGTGCATTTTGACGAAGTCGAAGTATTAGTGCTCGACGAAGCTGACCGCATGTTAGACATGGGCTTTATTGAAGACATCAATAAAATCATTGATAAACTGCCATCAGAACGTCAAAGCTTATTGTTTTCTGCAACACTGTCGAACCAAGTTCGTGCACTGGCTAAAACGGCTATTCATCGCCCTGTTGAAATCTCAGTGATTGCTGATAAAAACTCAGCGCCAAAAATCTCACAATGGTTAACCACGGTTGATAAAGACAAAAAATCTGCTTTATTAAGTCATTTGATTAAAACCGAAGCCTGGGACCAAGCGCTTATTTTTATTGAAACTAAGCAAGGTGCCGCCAAGTTAGTCAGCCAATTAGAAAAACGTGATATCGAGGCGGAATGCATACACAGTGGCCGCAGTCAGCCTGTGCGTGAACAAATTTTAGCAGATTTTAAATCGGGTAAAATTAAGTATCTGGTTGCGACAGGGATTGCATCTCGCGGTATCGATATTGACGATTTATCACGGGTGATTAACTACGACTTACCCTTTCCTGCGGATGATTATATTCACCGTATTGGTCGTACAGGCCGTGCAGGTGCGGCTGGTGAAGCGATATCCTTTGTCTCTAAAGATGATTTTAAGAACTTGTGCATGATTGAGAGCCGTTTAGGTCATTTGCTAGAACGTAAAGTCATTGATGGATTTGAGCCGAATAAGCCGGTGCCAGAGTCTATTCTCAATCACATGCCTAAAAGTCGTCAAAATAAGCCCAAAACGCAGGATGAAAGACCGACATTAAGTTTAGGTAAATCTAAAAGCGATAACACAGATTTTAGAAAAGCCAAAACTCAGAAAGCGCCTGTAAAGAAAGGACCAAAGCCAAATCCTTGGAATCTATAAACTTATTGCTTATTGCTTATGGATTAAAGGTTCACTCATGAGGCGCTTACACGTTAAGCGCTTTAGTAATGATATTGTGACCAGTTAACTCGTGGTTTTTGCAGACAGGCAAGGGCAGTCATCTGGCAGTACCATTCGCAGCGCGTGTGGTACAACTTCAAAACGCATTTGCTTACTTGGGTATGGCTCGCCATCAAGATTAAGTGGCAACTCAATCGGGAAATCGATTTCAAGCCAACGAGTTTGAAAATGATAACAAAATTTCGCTTCACCACTTAGAGTGGATATTTCCTCTATCACGGTGGGAATGTCTAAAGGCGAAAAAGACTTCAACAAGGTTACATCCATCAAACCGTCATCAATATATGCTTTTGGTGCTAACAGCTGTCCACCACCCGCTTGACGGCCATTACACATCGCACCAACCACAATCTCGCCTTCAAACCTTCCTTTAACGGTTGTGATGCTTCCTTGATAAGGCTTAAATCCTAGCGCTTTAGCCAATCCGGTTAAGGTATAAGCGCCGCCACCTAAAAAATCTTTTAACTCGCTTGGCGTTTCGGCAGTGACTTGTGCGCCAAAACCTGCAACCGCAGCGTTTATAAAATACTGCGGTGTGGTGTGGGTATCATCAAGATTTGATGCGTTAATCACATCAACATAAAACGCGTTACCTGTAATAGCCAACCGCAAAGCTGATGGAATGTGTACAGGGATATGGCAAGCGCTAGCAAAATCATTTGCGGTGCCTAAAGGCAATAAAGCCAGCGCTATGTTATTTGCAGGAGCGTCAGTGAGTTGCAACGCAGTGACGGCTTCGTTTAAGGTTCCATCACCGCCGCCCACAACAATTCGTGCAACATTATCGTTAATCGCTTCATCGATAAAACGCTGCATATCAGCGTGTTCCCACGTAACCCGAACATCGATAATATGACCTTCATCCCGAAGCAGCATAACGGTTTGTCTTATCTCGGCAATCGCCGCTTTTTTACCGTTAAGGATCAGTCGAATGTGGCTCGCTTGCATGGTGTTTTCCTTCATAGATACACGCAATAGGGTAGACGATAAAGATAACGAGTGAATGGCTCAAATGGATATCTATTTATTGACGGCATAAGTATCATTTAGTGTCACAAAAGATGTCTAGTTGCTGCAAATAGTAAACGAACATGGTTAACTATGGACATTGTGAGAATCAATTTTTCGACTTGAGCGTTAACCAGATAGTTAACGCCATGTAAGCGACGATTAAACACCAATTAAAAATACAAAAACGATAAACTTAGGGATATAAAATGAATAAAGCATTATTGCCGTTGGCTGTCTCATTTGCACTCGCCAGTTTGCTAGGCTGTAGCGACAATCAAACGAGTGTAGCAACTGAGCAAACTACAGCAACAAAAGACGTTACCACACCAGTAGCCGCAGTAGAATTAAACTTTAACGATTATTCACAACAGTTTATTGATGAGTTATGGACACTGTCGCCAACATGGGCGCTTTACAGTGGTAAACACGTAAACGATGGCTACCTTGATATTCCGAATCAGCAGAGCCGTGACAGCACATTGGCTTTTGTTGATAAACAGGAAACCGCACTGGCACAATTTGATCCATTAACGTTAACGGCTAATCAGCAGATTGATTATAAATTACTGGTTAACCTTATTGAGTCGATGAAGTGGGATGTACAACGTTTTAAAAGCTGGCAATGGGATCCGTCTAACTACAATGTGTCCGGTGGCTTTGCGCAAATCATTAACGAAGATTTTGCCCCTCTAGATGAACGTTTAACCTCCGTTATTGCCCGATTAGAAAATGTACCTGCTTATTACGAAGCGGCAAGAGCTAACATTAGTGATCCAACACTGGAGCATACTCAATTAGCCATCATGCAAAACCAAGGTGCGTTTTCAGTATTGTCTGATGCGCTTGTTAAACAAGTCGCAGACTCTGGCTTAACGGCAGAACAAAAAGCGTTGTTTACCTCACGTTTTGATGCGGCTACTGCTGCGATAACCCAGCACATTGAATGGTTAACGGCACTTGAAGTCAAACTGACCAAAGATGGCGCGCGAGATTTTCGTATTGGCGAAACCTTATACGAAGAAAAGTTTGCCTTTGATATTCAGTCTGGGATGACAGCAAAACAGCTATTTGACAAAGCGGTTGCGGACAAAAATCAAATCCAGCAAGAAATGGCTAAAATCACCACCCAAATATGGTCTAAGTACATCAACACGCCACAGCCAACAGATGACAAATTGGCCATTCGTCAGTTAATCGATGTGTTATCGGCTAAACATGTTAAACGCGAAGATTTTGTGCAAGAAGTACGCAAACAAATTCCTGAACTGATTAAGTTTGTTAATGACAAGCAATTAGTCACCCTCGACCCTAAAAAGCCGTTAATCGTACGTGAAACTCCAGAATACATGCGCGGGTTTGCAGGAGCGTCAATCAGTGCGCCAGGGCCTTACGATCAAGGCGGTAATACCTACTATAACGTATCGCCGTTAGATGGCATGAGCGATGAATCTGCAGAAAGCTATTTACGTGAATATAATCATTGGATTTTACAGGTGCTTAATATTCATGAGGCGATCCCGGGTCATTACACCCAGCTTGTGTATTCAAACCAATCACCAAGCCTGGTAAAAAGCTTGTTTGGTAACGGAGCGATGGTTGAAGGTTGGGCGGTATACACTGAGCGCATGATGTTAGAAGAGGGCTATGGTGATTTTGAACCTGAAATGTGGCTGATGTATTACAAGTGGAATTTACGGGTTATTTGCAACACCATTCTTGATTACAGCATCCAGGTTAATGGTATGGGCGAACAAGACGTGATCAATTTACTCGAAAACGAAGCGTTCCAACAACGCGCAGAAGCTGAAGGGAAATGGCGCCGTGCAACGTTAAGCCAGGTCCAGTTAACGAGCTATTATGCTGGCTATCGTGAAATTTATGATTTCCGTGAGCAGCAAAAAGCCAAGTTAGGTGATGATTTTGACTTAAAACAGTTCCATGAAACGTTTTTAAGTTATGGCAGTGCGCCAGTTAAGTTCATTAAGCAGTTAATGAGCGAAAAATAATCGTCAAAGCTGCGTGAGTGTAAATAAAATGGTCTGAATGTTCAGGCCATTTTTTATGCCTGATGAAAATGAATGCCCATATTGTGATGTAGGAACATAGTCAGTTGTTAATTGTTGTGATAATCTAAATAGAAATCGTTATCATTAAGTGGTTGGGCATGAAACACATTCTATTAATTGATCTACATTCTGCAACTCATGAGTTATTTCATCAACTTAGCGCGCAAGGGTACTATGTCAATCAAGTCGATAACGCCTTTGATGCACTGATCAAAATGGAAACGTTAACCCTGGAAGCCATATTACTTGATTTTTCTGTGCCTAAAATGGATTCCTTTTGGTTATTGATAGCCCGACAAGCCCCGACGCCGATTATTGTCATTGCAGATGCGAACAATGAACTTGAGCGTATTAATGCACTTGAGTTGGGTGCCGACGATTATTTGAGCCAACCAGTTAATGTTCGTGAGTTACAACTGCGCCTAAATGTGCTGAAGCGCCGTTCGCATCCCGCGATTAATGACGTAAAACCTCCCCAAATTAGCTTTGAAGACGACACCTATACGGTCAATTTAGTGGATAACGCGTTAGTGTTAACACAAACTGAATATCGCTTGTTTAAGTATTTATTTGAACATCAGGGTGAGGTCGTGACAAAAGCGGAATTACAACAACGGGTACTTCACAAAGAACATGGCCGGTTTGATCGTAATTTAGACATGCACATCAGTAATACTCGGCGTAAGTTAGTTAAAGGCAATCTGCCTAGAGAAATGATCAATACCGTACGTGGACAAGGCTACAGCTTTAGCTTTTAAAAGGTTCACACCAATAGCCGCATTTGATAAGCTATGGCGCATAAAATAAGGTATATACCGAGTTCAGGTTAAATATAAGCGCAAGCAAATTAAAGGAAATTCCAATGCGGATCAGTGCAAACTTTGACGGTGGCAATATTAACGTCATCAAGATCGACAAACACGATGACATTCAACTCGCTATTCGTCCTGACTTTGGCGATGAATTCTATCAATGGTTTAATTTCCGTTTAGAAGGTGAAGTCGGTCAAACTTATACCTTAAATATCCTTAACGCAGGCACTGCATCTTATCCAAAAGGCTGGGAAGATTATCAAGCAGTGGCAAGTTACGACCGTCAAACCTGGTTTAGACTGCCAACGCAATATGAAAATGGCGTACTCACTATTCAAGCCGAGCTAGACTGTGAAGCAATGCAAATTGCCTACTTTGCACCTTACAGCTACGAGCGTCACCTAGACCTCATTAGTGAAGCCCAATTACACCCATCAGTGAGTCTTGAGCATTTAGGCTTAACCTTAGATGGTCGTGACATGACGTTGCTAAAAATTGGTGATGGCGACTCAGACAAGAAAAATATCTGGATTACTGCACGTCAACATCCTGGCGAAACCATGGCAGAATGGCTAGTCGAAGGTTTACTCAACCGTTTACTAGACGGCGATTGCCCAACGTCTAAAGCGCTGTTAGACAAGGCAAATTTTTATATCGTACCGAATATGAACCCAGACGGAAGTGCACGTGGTCATTTACGTACCAATGCTGTGGGCACCAATTTAAACCGTGAATGGCAAACGCCGAGCCTAGAAAAAAGCCCAGAAGTGTATTATGTAGTGAACAAAATGCAGCAAACTGGCGTAGATCTATTTTACGATGTGCATGGTGATGAAGGTTTACCGTATGTATTTTTAGCGGGTTGTGAAGGTGTGCCAAATTACAATGATAAAATGGCCGCATTACAACAACAGTTTGTTAGCGCTTTAACCATTGCCAGTGCGGATTTCCAAACTGAATTTGGTTATGACAAAGACGAGCCTGGTAAAGCTAATTTAACAGTGGGTTCTAACTGGGTAGCAAATACATTTTCATGTTTATCTAATACATTAGAAATGCCGTTTAAAGACAACGCAAACCTAGCCGATCCATTTGTTGGTTGGTCTCCAGAGCGCAGTATTTATTTAGGCGAGGCTTCATTGGTAGCCATGCTCGCTGTCGTTGATAGCTTATAATCTCAATTGAACTCAGCAGGAACGGTATAACATGGCGTTAGTTGCATGCCCTAAATGTCAAAAACGTATTTCCAGCCAAGCCAAACAATGTCCGCATTGTAAAACTGATTTGTCTGGTAACACGCAATCTTTGTCTGTTATTAGTCATATAGAGCGTTCAAACAGTTTAATGAACCAAAGTTTTATCTATTTGACCTTATTCATTGCAGGTGTAGTGGTGTGGTTTTGGGGCGGCGAACCTGCTCAAGGTGTCACCTTGTACTTAGCTGTGGCCAGCTTTGTGGCAGGTTTTACAGGTTACTTGATCACTCGGATCAGAATTGTGTTACATAAACGGAAATCAGTATGAACGATATCAATAAAGTCATCGATGAAATGCCAGATGAAGTGTACCAGCGTTTATTGTCTGCCACTGAATTAGGTAAATGGGATGACGGAACTGTGTTGACCGAGCAGCAGCGAGAATCAACGTTACAAGTCGTGATGATGTATCAAGCGCGTAAGTTGAATCAAACGGAGCATTTTACCATCGCATCAGGTGGTAACATTAATGAACTGTCTAAAACTGAATTGAAAAAACAGTTTAAAGGTGAAGCGATTGCTGAGTTTAAAGAAGCAGACCTGTAATTTATCCATTGCTAGCAACCGATAAATTCTGCGTAGAGTACGACCGCTCACTACCATGAGTGAAATTAATTGATGAAAAATGCGAACCGCTAGGTTCGCATTTTTATTTTTTATAGGATATAAAATCAATGATTTATTGATTATCCTTCAGTAAGCTCACCAATCAGATTTTGTTGCATACGCTGTTTTATTTGATTTGATGTCAAACCAATTGATAGTAAATAATGCAGTTTAGCGAGTGCGGCTTCAATGGTCATGTCTGATCCGCTAATCACGCCAGCTTGAGCCAGTGCATTACCCGTCGCATAACCGCCCATATTGACTTTCCCCTGAAAACACTGCGTTAGGTTCACTAACACAATACCGCGTTCGTCAGCCTGTTTCAGCGTGTCTAACAGTTGTTTATCTTGCGGTGCATTACCAACGCCAAAGGTGAGCAAGATTAAAGCTTTAACGGGTTGCTGCAAGATGTTGATAAAAATTTCAGTTGAAATACCGGGGTATAACGTCACCACGCCAACAGGTTGCGGGCTAATGGTCACCACTTCGAGCGGCTGATCGGTGGGCGCACTGATTTTTCCCGCCTTAAGGTTAATTTTTATGCCAGCCTCTAACAATATCGGAAAGTTCGGTGAAGCAAAGGCATCAAAACCATCGGCATGAGCTTTGGTTGAGCGGTTACCACGGAACAATTTATTATTAAAAAACAAACAGACTTCTGCCACAGGATAGTTCGCAGCAATGTATAACGAATTAAGTAGGTTGGTTTGACCGTCAGAGCGCAATTGCGCTAATGGAATTTGCGAACCTGTCACAATGACGGGTTTGGATAAACCTTGCAACATAAACGACAGTGCCGATGCGGTATATGCCATGGTGTCAGTACCATGCAAAATCACAAAGCCATCGTATTTGTCGTAGTTGGCCTGAATATCATTAGCAATCATTTGCCAATCGGGTGGTGCCATGTTCGATGAGTCGATGAGTGGACTGTATTCGTGGATAACAAAATTAGGCATTTCATCATGATAAAACTCTGGCATAGATTGAACACAATCTGTTAAAAAACCGGCAACGGGTACAAACCCATTCGCAGTTTTTTGCATGCCGATAGTACCGCCAGTATATGCAACGTAAATCGAGCGTTTTGTCATGAAGTTTGGACTCAAATAAAGCAACCATTGAAGATATCGCAAATTATACGAGTTTATTTAACGATACCCAATAAAAAAGCCTGCAATGCAGGCTTTTTTTGAATAATCTTCATCTTATGCGGCTTGGTTATTCTGCAAAAGAGGGTTAACCGTGATTAATAGCTACATTGTTCACAATAAAGGTAAGCATTATTTGGGTCATCAAATTTTGAAAACTCTTCATAAACACCCGCCCATTGCTTAACCATTTTCTCAACCATGGTTGTTTTACCAAAACTTTCTGGCATATATGATGCTGACGCGCCGAGAACTTGTTGCATTAACTGTTGTTCAGCAGATAATTCTTGCTCGATAAGCTTCACATCAAACTTATCCATTTTGGCTAATTCTGCTGCTTTGGCTAATGCCGCTTCCATATCGCCTAATTCATCAACTAACCCTAAGGTCAGCGCACGTTTACCTGTCCAGACGCGGCCTTGAGCAATGCTATCAACCTGTTCTAAGGTCATATGACGCTCTTGCGCCACTAACGAGATAAACTCGTGATAACCGCGTTCAATATGACGTTGAATCACTGCCGCAACTTGTGGACTCAGCTCGCGCGCCGGAGATAAACCGGCCCAGTCTGATGTGGCAACGCCGTCTGATGTAACACCAATATGAGTCAGAGCCTTCTCAAAGGTGGCAAACATACCAAAAATACCAATCGAGCCGGTTAGGGTGGTTGGTGTTGCAATAATATAGTCTGCACTGGCTGCAATCCAATAGCCGCCTGATGCGGCTAAACTGCCCATGCTAACCACAACAGGTTTGCCAGCCGCTTTGAGTGCCAATACTTCTTGGCGAATCTGTTCTGACGCAAATGCACTGCCACCAGGGCTGTCTACACGAAGTACAACCGCTTTTACCTTGTCGTCAAAACGTGCTTTTGTTAGCAGTTCAGAGGTACTGTCGCCACCAATTTGACCCGCAGGTTGCTTGCCGTTAAGGATGTTTCCTTTAGCGACAATTACTGCGACAGAATCATTTTCTATAAACTGTGGTATAGGAGCTGTGACGCTGCGGTAATCATTAAAACTAATTTGACGATAGTTTTTACCATCTTTATCAGCACCTACACGCTGCATCATGGCTAAACGAAACGCATCAGCAGAGACTAATTCGTCAACCCACTTCATGTTAATCGCCATTTGTGCGCTGTCGCCATCGGCTTGCTCTAATTGCTCAAGGTAGGCATCAGTGCTGAGCACCAATTGATCAGGCGCAATTTGACGGTTACTAGCAACAATAGTGGAGTAGCTTTGCCACATGTCGCCGAGTAATACTTTACTGGCTTCTTTGTCTGCTTCAGACATGTCATCACGAATAAATGGCTCAACGGCAGATTTAAACGTACCGACACGGAAGACATGGGTGGTGATGTTCAGTTTTTCGAGTGCCGCTTTGTAATACAAGCGGTAGCGACTTAAGCCATCAAGTGACACCATACCTTTGGTATTTAGATAAATCTTGTCAGCAAAGCTGGCCAAGAAATACTGGTCTTGATCATAACCATTCTCCATGGCAATAACTGACTTGTTGGCAGCTTTAAATTCGGTTAACGCTCCACCAATGGCGGTCATTTTACTGATCCCAGCGCTTTGTAGGTTGGCTAAATCAAGTACGATGCTAGTAATGCGCTTATCTTCTGTCGCATTATTAATGGTGTACAGCACGTCTGCCAATAAGATTTCACCGCTAGGGTCGTTATCCTGGCCCTGGGTTAATGCCGCTTCAAATGGGTCAACATAGTGCTTTTGATCCACAATGCTGCCCGATAAGTTCAGGACTAAAGCGGATTGATCTTCAACCACGACTTCATCTTCACTGCTGAGCACCGCCACAAATATGATGGCTAATACACCAAAAAATATAAAGTTAATTATAAGCTTGCGAATGGTGTTTACCGTATTCCACAACAGTAAAAACATTCTTTTTAAAAACGAGGGTTTAGCGGACATTAGCCACTCCTTTATCAGTCTAATGCAGTCATCCTAACTGAAAATCAACTCAAATGTGAAACTCAATTGTAAAGGTTTTTAACAAACGACCGTTTAAATGATTGAGCAATTCAAATTGTCGTTGTATGCTGGTTTAAATCACTTGTTTAAAAAGGATGTTTGAATGTCGTTTCCACACTTACTAGAACCTTTAGATCTAGGCTTTACACAGCTGAAAAATCGCGTGTTAATGGGCTCAATGCACACAGGCTTAGAAGAAGAAAAAGGCGGATTTGAGAAACTGGCAGCGTTTTATAAAGAACGTGCTGAAGGCGGTGTAGGCTTAATCGTGACCGGTGGTATCGCCCCTAATTTACGTGGGCGTTTAGCGCCTAATGCTTGCCAGTTAAGCTTTTCTTGGCAAGTTAGTAAACATAAAATTGTTACCGATGCAGTACATGATGGCGGCGGAAAAATTTGTATGCAAATATTGCATGCCGGCCGTTACAGTTACCATCCATTCAGTTTAGCGCCGAGCAAAATAAAATCTCCGATCACTCCCTTTACACCATCCGCCATGTCAGGCCGCCAAGTGCGCAGCACCATTAAAGATTATGCCACCAGTGCCGCATTAGCCAAAAAAGCGGGCTATGACGGTGTTGAAGTTATGGGCTCTGAAGGTTATTTGATTAACCAATTTATCAGCACGCGCACTAACAAACGCAGTGACGAGTGGGGCGGCAGTTTTGATAACCGCGCACAATTTCCAGTAAAAATTGTTGAAGCTATTCGTGAAAAAGTCGGTAAAGACTTTATTATTGTGTTCCGCCTATCGATGCTCGATTTAGTTGACAACGGTTCAACATGGGATGAAGTCGTGCAATTAGCCAAGTGGCTAGAGCAAGCCGGGGTCAGCATTATTAATACCGGGATTGGCTGGCATGAAGCGCGTGTGCCGACCATTGCCACAAGTGTTCCTCGTGGTGCATTTTCTTGGGTGACAGAAAGACTTAAAAAAGAAGTCAAGGTGCCGTTAATTGCTACAAACCGAATTAACACCCCTGAAATTGGTGAATCGATTATTGCATCTGGTCAAGCTGACATGGTGTCAATGGCGCGTCCTTTCTTGGCCGATGCTGAATTTGTCAATAAAGCAGCGGCTAATACTCCTGAACTCATCAACACGTGTATTGGTTGTAACCAAGCCTGTTTAGACCACACGTTTTCGATGAAACGTGCCACCTGTTTAGTCAATCCTCGTGCATGTTACGAAACCGAAATCAACTTTACACCCACCACGAATAAGAAACGCATCGCGGTGATGGGCGCAGGCCCTGCAGGGATGGCGTTTTCAGTTTATGCCGCAACTCGGGGCCATGATGTGGTGTTGTTTGAAGCCAAATCTGAAGTCGGTGGTCAGTTTAACTTGGCGCGTAAAATCCCAGGTAAAGAAGAGTTTAACGAAACCATTCGTTACTTTATTAATCAGATTAAATTACACAAGATTGATTTACGTTTAAACACTAAATTGGATGCTGCTGTGTTAGCCACTGAAAAGTTTGATGAAGTGGTTATTTCATCTGGTGTGGTGCCGCGCGAACTTAAATTACCGGGCTTTGATAATCCTAAAGTGGTTGATTATCAACAAGTGCTCAATGGTCAGGTTGAAATTGGTCAAACTGTTGCGTTAATCGGTGCTGGCGGTATTGGTTTTGATATGGCGCACTTTTTATGTGAACGTGAATCGACCAGCTTACAAACAGATAAATGGTTACAGCAATGGGGTATCGATAAAACCTACCAACATGCTGGCGGTTTAACCGAAGAGGCTGAACATCATCCGGGTCGTGATGTGTATCTGCTGCAACGTAAAACCACTAAAATGGGCAAAGGCCTGGGTAAAACTACCGGTTGGATCCACCGCAGTGTGTTAAAGCAGCATGAAGTGAAAATGAAAACCGGTGTGAGTTATGAAAAGTTTGATGAGCAAGGTCTGCATATCAAAGTGGGTGAACACTCTGAAATTCTTGCCGTTGATAACGTTGTATTGTGTGCTGGACAAGTGTCTAACACCACATTAGTGGATGAAATGAAAGCCAGTGGCTTACCTGTCCATCTTATTGGTGGAGTAGATGTGGCAGCAGAGCTTGATGCTAAGCGTGCTATCCGTCAGGGTGCTGAGTTGGCCATGGTGATTTAAGTTCAGTTAAGGCTTTTGAGGCATAACCAATAAAAAAACCTAGCAATCATTGCTAGGTTTTTTATTGGCTTAAAATACCCTTAGTACAGGTTATTTTTCACTGTTAAGTGCAGCATCAATGTCTGCAGCACTGTGACGTTCAGCTAAGCTCACATCACCCCATGATGTATTGACAATTTTGCCACGTTGCACACCAGGACGCTGTAATAGTTGGTTAGCCCAACGGACAACATTTTTATAACTGGCAACATCTAAAAACTCTGCAGCGCTATATAAGTTGCCTAATACCAGGTTGCCATACCAGGGCCAAATAGCCATGTCGGCAACGGTAAAGTCTTCGCCGGCGATAAAGGTGTTATTTGCTAATTGCTTATCTAATACATCTAACTGACGCTTAACTTCCATCGCAAAGCGATTGATTGGGTATTCTTGCTTTTCATCGGCGTAAGCATAGAAGTGACCAAAACCACCACCGAGAAACGGTGCCGAGCCTTGCGCCCAGAATAACCAGTTAAACGTTTGCGTTCTTGCTGGGCCAGATTTAGGCAAAAAGTGACCAAATTTTTCTGCTAAATACACTAGAATTGACGCAGACTCGAACACATTGATATCTTCAGCAGCCGATTTATCGACTAATGCAGGGATTTTAGAGTTTGGGTTAACCGCAACAAAGCCAGATGAAAACTGGTCAAGCTCGCTGATATTAATTAAATACGCATCGTATTCCGCTTCTTTTACGCCAAGCGCCAATAGCTCTTCAAGCATAATCGTGACTTTTTGACCATTAGGCGTGCCTAATGAATATAACTGTAATGCATGTTCACCAACTGGCAGAGTCTTTTCAAATCGGGCGCCAGCGACAGGGCTGTTAATATTTGCCCATTTGTTAGCACTACTGGCTTCGTTAACCCACACTTTAGGTGGAACATATTGATTACTCATAAAATCTCCTCAAATTCGATAATGTAATGTCACCATTAAATATGGCGTGATACTAATAATGTGTTGTAAATAATCTTTTTATCATCAATCTGTCGCAATAATCGTTTACAAACTGTCTGTTGTCGCTAAATTCTATTTCACTAATTTCTATTGCACTAAATAGGCTTAGCACTAAATATACTTAATTAATCGTGCATCACTAACGAGTATCTTCAGTTTAAGCGATCACTATTTAAATAAGTCATAACAGCTGCAATAAAAAGTGAGTCAATACGCCTAACCCTTGAGCATTTCGGCTAATTCAATCAAATCACTCACGATCAAATCAGGTTGAATTTCCCATGGGTCAAATATTTTACTGGGGCTTCGTTTTACCCATACAGCTTGTAAACCAGCCGATTTAGCGCCAATCACATCCCAAGGATTACTCGATACCATCATGCATGAGTTCATATCAGCTTGCATGCGCCTCATTAAATATTGGTAAACATCCGGATTGGGTTTGTAAGTCTGTAAATCGTCAACACTGATCACATGGTGTAAATGTGGCAAAATCTGCGAATTAGCCATTAACGTTCGCACAGACAATTCTGGTCCGTTAGAAAATGCCGCTATCTGATGACCTTGCTCTTTGAGTTTTTTAAGCCCAGGGATCACATCATCAAACGCGTTTAACTCAGCAAACTTTGCCATTAACTGCTGTTGCTCGGTAGACGTCAATGATATCTGATAAACATGTAAACAATATTGTAGCGCCTGTTGAGTACAAACAGTAAAGTCAGCATATTGCTGCATCAGCGCGCGTCTAAAGGTATATTCAACTTTCTTGTCGTGCCATAACTGGCCAAATTCAGAGGCTTTATCGCCAATAAGATTCTCAAGGTGCTGCCCCATATCAACTGGGTCGACAAGGGTGCCGTACACATCAAAACCAATAGAATAGTTCATCTGATATCCTGTATTTAGTAGGTTAACACTCAACATTTAGACGATGTAATGACTATAAACTAACTGTAACGAGTGTTCAATAACTATTTTGAGCGCTCATTCAATAATTATATTCAATCACATTAAAATGATAATTTGTATTGCAACTTTATCAGACACCAACAGCGCGGTATCATATTGTGATAGAGATAAATGTGATTGAGATAAATGAGGTTGATAAAATGGAATGTCCAAGCTGTAACAGTCAATTTGCCAGAAGAGCATTAAAAGTGGTGCGTAAAGGCGATAACGGTGTCGAAGCACAATGCCCAAAATGTAACACTTGGCTGATGTTTGAACCTAAAATGATGCGCATTAAAAACATCGGTATGTTGTTGCTATTGGTGTTTAGCGTTACCAATTTCTTTCTTGAAAACAGTGATTATCGCCTAATCTGTTCATTTGCCGCTTTTGCTGGTGCGTGTATAGCGTTATTTGGCGCGTTTAAAGGCAAAATGATTGTTGTTAAATCAAATGATAATAAGGAACCCGCATGAAAACGGTTGTTATCACTGGTGCAAACCGCGGCATAGGCTTATCGCTCGCGACAATATATGCGCAGCAAAATCAGGTTGTTTATGCGCTTTGTCGTCAATCATCAGTGGAACTTGCTGCCCTAGGTGACAATGTAAAAGTCATTGAAGGTGTTGATGTTACGCAAGATGCTGGCATTGAAATCATGCAAACCCGTTTACGTGGCGTAAACATTGATCTGTTAATTTGTAATGCAGGTATTTTACGCGACGAAAGACTTGATCACCTTAATCTCGATACCATACGACAACAATTTGAAGTCAACGCACTGGCGCCGCTCCGGGTTGTTGCATCTTTACAGTCACATTTAGTCAATGGTGCAAAAGTGGCGATGATCACTTCTCGGATGGGATCGATTACCGATAACAATTCAGGTGGTCGCTATGGCTATAGAATGTCTAAAGCCGCGTTAAATGCTGCGTCAATGTCGCTTAGCCATGATTTAGCACCAAGACAGATATCAGTAGGCATTTATCACCCAGGATATGTACAAACCGAGATGGTCAATTATGGCGGGGATATTTCAGCTATTGATTCAGCATCAAGATTAATCGGCTTAATTGATGCACTTTCGATGGAGACATCGGGTGTGTTCAAGCATTCTAATGGTCAAGATTTACCTTGGTAACATTGGTAACATTGGCAACATTGATATAAACCAGACATAAAAAACGCGAGCAAATGCTCGCGTTTGTGTATCTGAATGCTTAACATTCAGCAGGGCAGTTTACTGAGCTGCTTCTGCTTGAATTTGACCCACTAATAATACTGGCGCAGCATCAATGTCATCTGCGTCCATCATTGACGCAATTCGCTCAACCGCAGACAATAACTGGCTTTGCTCCCATTCTTCTAAGTTTTGGTAATGCTTAATAAAATGTTCTTGAAGCGGTTTAGGTGCGCTACTGAGTATTTCATTACCCGCATCGCTCAACGATAAATGCACTTTACGCTTGTCGGTTTCGCTACGCGTACGGATCACCAGATTTCGGCTTTCTAGTCGATC
This sequence comes from Shewanella sp. MF05956, assembly GCF_059758055.1. NCBI lineage: Bacteria > Pseudomonadati > Pseudomonadota > Gammaproteobacteria > Alteromonadales > Shewanellaceae > Shewanella > Shewanella sp. MF05956. The sequence continues at coordinate 222,630 of NZ_JCAYNV010000005.1, forward strand.
AATAATGGTGGTGACTGTAGCTGCGCTTAAATTAATTTCTTGGGCAATTTGTTTTGCTAATGGTGCGTCAAGCTCATGGATTTTCTTCATCACCATAAGTTGCGGCCCTGTTAAACCAGAGAGTTTATTCAATTGACGCGAGTGTATATCGATAGCTCTGATCACTCGGCGCAATGAAATTAATAATTGTTCGTACTTTTCCATAATGTCCTCTAGACCACAGAGTTAGCAATTTTGCCCGCACCTTAACAGATATAAGGTCATTACTCATGCGTAAAATCAAAAAAAGCAGAATAACAGCGAACCGTTATTCTGCTTATGTCGCGTAGATCAAATTACAGGTTAAATGTGCGCGAGACTGAAAGTACAGCGCGAGTATCACTTAAATCTGTATCCCAATCAGTATCTTCAACAGCAACGTTAAAATCAAAACCTTCCCAGCTTGTCATATACTCAGCTCGGTAATGGTTATAAGACTTGTCTTCGCCCCATGAAAATTTATCTTTATCAAGTGATGTTGAACGGTCAAAACTAACACGAATATCATGACCTTCTGTAATCGTAAATGTATGAGCAACCATAGCAATGTAATGGCCAGCATCTAAACCAAAGTAATCCCACGAGTACCAGAAGTTTAATTCACTTTGACCTAACGACGAGGTGTAGCCAAATTTAGTGTAGATTTCTGGGTAGTAATAATCATCTGATGCATCATCACCATGGTAAGTATAGTAAGCAATACCCGCATCTAACGACACGCGGTCATTCAGCTCAAAGTATTTACCGGCATAGAAATCTAGCTCTAGCCAGGTATCTTCGCCGCTACCGAAATCAACATTCGATGCCCAAGCACCAACATACCAACCGTCATCCATTGCATAATCAAGGCTAGCTTGTAGTGCCGGGTCATTGTCTGTTTGGCTTACACCATTAAAGGTGTAATCTGATGTTGCGTTAACTGTGGTGCTTAAATCTCCCGCCATCACTGATGTTGGTAGGGCAAATAAACTTAATAGCGCCAGTGTTTTAATTTTAGTGTTCATTATCATTCCTTGGGTATTATTATTATTAATTAATCCAGTAACTCAATTTTTGTAAAATCAATTTTGTTCGCTTTTGGCGAGCGTTCAATGTCTGCCACTTTAGTTAAGTGACCTTTTAAAATAAAGAAGAAACAACTTAATATTAGGCCGATGGCTAATGCTCCAACCCATTGAATTTCTAAGAAGTCTAACTTAAATAATAAGGTTAATCCGCTCAGTAACACAACATTACCTATGATATACGGCACTTTACCAAAACGCTCTACTGTGAGGTTTAAATTATCTGTGTATAAACGCACTAGTGAGTCTAATGAGTTAATCACAAACGTGATGCCCACGATGACCATAGCAAGGTTATAGAACCCTGAGGTGTCGATACCATTCGCGCTGTAGTAATAAAGTACAGTAAACCAGATTGCAATTGGGATAGACGGAAATACCATCATCGCCAGTAATACTTGATAGGTTTTCATGCCGCCAACAAAACGCGCAGTAAACTGACCAATCATAATACTCCAAGCAAACCACCAGAATAAGTAGAACTCGTGGTAATCATTCATGGGTAAGACAAACTCATGCATATTTGAAAAGTAGCTACCGATTAACGCAAAGGTAGTAAAGAATTCACCCACACTTGAATCGTCTGACAAAAATGCACCAGACCACATCAACGCGATTAAGCCAAAGAATAACCAGGTACTGCCTAAACTTAAGTAGCGTACATATTTAATGCTGGTGCTTGAATATACTGCAGCAGCAATTACCATAAATACAATGAGATAGAATGTACTCACAACCGATTCACCGTCACCTAAGTTAGGCAAATACCAAGGGAGATTTGTGAGCAGTAAGTATGCCGTAAACGCACAGGTACCGATAATAACCAGGTTATTAATAAACTTGATCAACGGAATTTCAAAATACTTCACTCTGGGTTCAATAACACAGAAATAGAAACAGGTTAAAAAGTAAAAAGCCCAAATTAAACAAGCCCAAAAACCAAACTCAATGGCGAGGGGATTAGTAAAACCATACTCAGGGCTGGCGGCTAGATCGGCATATCCCGCAAATTCAGTCAGCGGGAACATAATCAGTCCCACATCTAAACCAGAGGTAAAGAGAATCGCAATAAAAGTAAACTTACGTACAGGCGTCACACCAATACATTGCATATTACCCCAGCGATAAATCACAAATGCGATAGCGGCGAACGTAAATAAAATGCCTATTGATAACCAGGTCGTCATTACTTAACTCCTGATTTAATTGTGTGTGCAAACATGATGTTGGCTCCTTGTTGTATGTTTTATTTAATGCCATAGAACAATGTTTAAAGGCGGTTATGCCCTCAAGCCTTAAGTATCGCTGTCGATAGTTAAACCCTGATAGATTGAACATAGCTAAATTGGTCATTCACAAAATTGTAGGTTGACCAAAGACCTTTACCTCAAACCGTTGGATTAACTCAGCGATCTTTTTGGCGCTTTTACCCGCTGCTGAGATTGCCAATCATCGGCGATAGTTACCTTGGCAAAACTAGGCGCTAGCGTTTGTTTACCCAAAATAATGTCTGCTACACGCTCGGCCACCATAATCGTCGGCGAGTTTAAATTACCGTTTGGTATCGTCGGGAAAATCGACGAATCAACCACTCTTAAGCCTTTAATACCGTGCACTTTAGTGTCTGAATCGACAACCGCCATGGCATCTTCACCCATTTTGCATGAGCAAGAAGGGTGGTAGGCACTCTCAACTGAACTGCGCACAAACGCATCGATTTGTTCGTCGGTTTGTATGGCTAAGCCAGGTTGAATTTCTTCACCACGGTATTCATCTAATGCAGGTTGATTAATAATTTCACGCGTTAAGCGTACGCAAGCTCTAAAGCCTTCGATGTCATCTTGATGCGATAAATAATTAAACTGAATTTGTGGCGCAACCTTGGCATCTTTAGAGACAACGGTCACTGCACCGCGACTTTTTGGCTTGTTATGGCCAATGTGAACTTGAAATCCGTGACCGGCAAACGCTTCTTTACCGTCATAACGCATTGCTGCAGGTAAAAAGTGGTATTGCAAATCTGGCCACTCTAAACCGGGTTTTGAGCGGATAAAGCCACAAGATTCAAAATGGTTTGTCGCACCTAAGCCTGATTTATCTAAAATCCAACGGGTACCAATGAATAGCTTATTAAGTGGGTCTAACTTTCCGTTGAGTGAAATAGGCTGTAAGCACTTAAATTGGAAATAAAACTCTAAATGATCTTGAAGATTTTGACCGACACCAGGTAAGTGGTGAACGGTTTCAATTCCTGCGTCGGCTAAGATTTGCTTATCGCCAATACCAGACAATTGTAAAATGTGTGGCGAACCGATAGAGCCTGCAGACAACACCACTTCTTTATTGCAGTGCACATCAATCATTTGGCCTTTACGCTCGTAACGCACGCCAACGGCTGTTTTGTCTTGCATAATGACGTTATGCACTAACGCATGAGTCACTACGGTTAAATTGTCGCGTTTCATCGCCGGACGAAGATAAGCGTTAGCAGTAGACCAGCGAACGCCATTTTTAACCGTCATGTGCATTGGGCCAAAGCCTTCTTGCTGACTGGCATTATAATCACTCGTCGCTAAGTATCCGGCATCGACACCTGCATCCACAAAAGCTTGATACAACGGGTTTTTCATTTCGTTACCGTTGTTCACCGCTAAAGGTCCCGTGTCGCCGCGGTAAACATTGCCACCAAACGACCATGTTTCGGCTTTTTTGAAATACGGTAAACAATGGGCGTAGTTCCAATCTTTTGCACCATGTTGCTGCCACTCGTCAAAATCACGTGCATGACCACGTACATACACCATGCCGTTAATTGACGATGAGCCGCCCAACACTTTACCGCGAGGACAATGCATACGACGGTTATCTAGATGTGGCTCGGCTTGTGTTTCAAACTGCCATGCATACTTTTTAGTATTCATCGGGATTGAAAGGGCGGTTGGCATTTGGATAAAAATACTCTTATCACTACCACCAGTTTCTAAAATTAATACTTTATTGTCTGGATTTTCGGTTAAGCGGTTGGCTAATACACAACCTGCGCTACCAGCACCAACAATAATATAATCGTATTCATGAGACATTTGCGTAGACATTAATTGGGTCACTCCTAAAATGGGCTTTCAAGTGACTGCATACCCACGTAAACCGCTTTAATTTGGGTATACGCTTTTAAGGTTTCAGAGCCATTCTCACGACCAATACCAGACATCTTGTAACCACCCACTGGCATTTCTGCTGGCGATGCACCATAGGCGTTTATCCAGCAAATACCGGCTTGCATTTGGTGAATTACACGGTGAGCGCGAGTAATGTCCTGGGTAAATACGCCAGCGGCTAAACCTAAGTGAGTGTTATTGGCTCGCTGAATCACTTCATCTTCATCATCAAAGGTAAAGACTGACATTACCGGGCCAAAAATCTCTTCTTTAGCAATGGTCATGTCATCAGTGCAATCAGTAAAGACAGTAGGAGCAACAAAGAACCCATGAGGTGCATTATCAGGGCTTAATGCCACACCACCGGTTAATAAGGTGGCCCCTTCTTTTTTACCAATAGCGATATACTCAAGCACTTTTTGTTGATGTGCTCGTGAGATTAATGCGCCAAAATTGGTTTCTGCATCCATCGGATCGCCACAAACAATATTATTTTCAGTGCGTTGCTTTAAGCGCTCAATAAATTGTGGGTACATGTTTTTTTGCACAAATACGCGTGTGCCATTAGTACACACTTCACCCTGGGTATAAAAGTTCGCCAACATGGCTGCTGATACCGCATTTTCAACATCGGCATCATCAAAGATGATTAACGGTGATTTACCGCCAAGCTCCATGGTCACTTCTTTTAAGGTACTTGATGCTGCAGCCATCACTTTGGTGCCTGTGCCGACTTCGCCAGTAAATGAGACTTTGGCAATATCGTCATGAGTCGTTAACCAGGCACCTACACGGCCATCGCCTTGAACAACGTTAAACACACCATCGGGTACGCCTGCTTGAGTGAATATTTCTGCTAAACGCATTGCACCGCGAGGCGTTTCTTCAGAAGGTTTAAAAATCATTACATTGCCACACGCTAGCGCAGGGGCGGCTTTCCAGCATGCAATTTGTAATGGATAGTTCCATGCGCCAATGCCAGCACAAATGCCTAACGGCTCACGGCGAGTGTAGTAAAAGTCATCACCAATAGATTGTTGATTACCTTCAATGCTAGGCGCTAAACCTGCAAAAAACTCGATTGAATCGGCGCCGGTAACGACATCAACAACCGAGGCTTCTTGCCAGGGCTTACCAGTGTCAAGCACTTCACCTGCGGCAAGCTCGTCGTTGTGTTCACGAAGTAGGGCTACTGCTTTTAATAAAATTCGGCTACGTTCCATCGGTGTCATCTTTGACCAAACGGCAAAACCTGTTTTGGCACTCTCTATTGCGGCGTGTTGTACCGCTTCTGTCGCGACTTCTACTAAATAACTTACGCTGCCTGTTGCAGGGTTAACGACTTCGAAGGTTTCTCCGCTGCCATTAGATATGTACTTACCATGAACGTAATTTTGGTATGTGATTAACGCTGACATTCAATTTCTCCGTGTTGCACGATCACAGCCTCTATAAAGGCTTTAGATAAAATTTGGGCTTGCTTAAAATCTTCTACAGGGCTGTGGCTTAACGCACTGCGTAACCAAAACCCGTCGATAATTGCCGCAGTTTGTTTGGCGGCATTAATCGCGTCTGTTTTGGGTAATAATTGTTTAAATGAATAAAGCAGGTTGCTGTATAGGCGCTGATTATTGATGTATTGCAGCCTGGCCAGTCCTGGGTCGTGCATGGCTTGAGACCAAAAACTTAACCACGTTTTTGTTGCCGCACTTGATCGTTGAAGTTCAGTAAAGTTAGCTTCAACTATCATTGATAATCGTGCCATTGGGGTTAATGTTTTGCCTGACGTTCTGGTCAGTAAGGCTTGCTTCAATTCTTCTAATAAGAATTTTTGCGTGGCTTCAATTAACCCTTGCTTGCCACCAAAGTAGTGGCTGATGATCCCTGATGACATACCCGCTAAACCACTGATCGTATTAATTGTGGTGTGCTGTAATCCATGACGTTCGACTGACATTAACGTGGCATCTATGAGCTGCTGTTGTCTGACGTTTTTCATTGCTGGTCTTGACATTAGTGACATCCTTTTTTGGCTGAAACGTTATTAATTGAACGTTCAATTAATAACAATACTAATGATTAGACCTCTAATTATCAAGCGGTTGTTTGATATAGATCACTATAACCGCGTCATTTTATTGCTAGGTGATTGAGTTGGGTTACTATAAGTAATTGTTATATATGAATTATTAGTTTTAGCGGCTATTTGTGACGTTATTGTCGGTTTTTATTAATTATTGCAGCTGTAATGATTTTTCTGTTCAAATAATCGACCAGACTCACGCTTGTGGCATGTTAATACGATGAGGCACACGCTATACCACGCTTGTTTATAAGTGGTTTTCATATAACAGGCTTGTCCTGCAAGCCAACCATAAGCTCATTCGTTAACGCTGATAACGTCAAGCCTCACTAAAATCAAAATCGTGCCTCAAACAAGATTGTATGAAGACACTGTGATGTAAGAATCAAAATAACAAAAAAGTATTTGGCATATGCTATTAATGAGTATATAAATAGCATATGCCATTTACTTGTGTGCGTAATCTAAAAAGGATTGGGTAACTGGTACCAAAAAATATTAATTATCGCAGTGAATTAACTGCAAGAGAGGACATAATGATTACAGTCATACCTATTAAAGATGAGCATATTGCTAACCATTTTAGCAAAGCAGAGAGTTTCATTATGGTTAATGAACAAGCCAGTATTGTTGCGCGATTTGATAATCCGGCATTGAGCGATGGCTGTGAAGGTAAACGTAAGTTAGTTGAACTTATCAAAGCCCATGGCGCGACCCGAGTGATTATGAGAAATATTGGCCAACAATTGTTGTCTAAGTTACTTAACCAACAACTCGATGTTTTTCATGCCAAAAATGGTCGTACAGAGATTGCTTATTTTGCCAACGAACACTTAGCTGAATGTGAACCATACCTTGATGCATCGCAGGGCAGACCTTCAACTAAGCATATCGCTAAACAAGGTAAAGGCGGATGTTGCGATCATAACCATGGTGAAAGTGGTTGTCATGGTGGACATTGTGATTCTCATGAACATGGCGAAAGTGATATAGACTTAAGCGAACCCATGCATATCAAGCGCTGTTGCCAGAAAAAACATTCGTTATTACGTGCGAATTAAACGACTCAAGTGAAAGTCTTAGTTGAGCGCTTGAGTAGAGCATCTGAGCTGAGCTGCCAGAGTGTTGAATCCAGAAGTGAAGTGGCTAGAATTTAGAATTTAGTGTTTAGTGTTAGAGTTAGGTGCTTGATCTGAATGTGAGAGTTAACACCGTAGTTAAAAGTAATACTTTATTCGTTAAGCGCTCACATTGCAGCAGAAGTATCACGCAAGCTTACAGCTTTAAACCGTATCGTTGTAATTTACGATATAAGGTTCGCACGCTGACATTGAGTATGATGGCCAATTCGGCGGGCGAACCTGTAAATTGTAGACACACTTGCGATAAATACTCGGATTCAAGATCATCTAAACTCATCATTTTCGTCTCAGTGAGATTAACTGCACTAGCATCAAAGCCTGGTGTATGTTGAGTCGCTGCTTTGCTGGCGGTTGCATTGATGCTTTCAGGTAAATCACTACTGTGGATCAAATCTTCATTAGCAATCAGCGCAGACTGTTCAATAATATTTCTTAGTTCGCGAATATTACCCGGGAACGAGTAACTGCTAAGGAGTTGTAACGCATTGGCTGAAAACTTTTTGTGTTTATAGTCTGACAACTTCATAAAATGATTGATCAAGGTTGGAATGTCATCTTGTCGCTCACGCAATGAGGGTAGGTATATTGGGAAACCAGCGATGCGATAATACAAATCTCGTCTAAATTCACCTTTATCCACCAATTCAAGTAAGTTTTTATGACTGGCACTGACTAATCTAAAATCAGATCGTTTTTGCTTTAAGCCACCTACCGCTCGATAACATTGTGTTTCGAGTAACCTCAATAACTTAACTTGCATGTTCATGGGGACATCACCAATCTCATCAAAAAAAACTGTCCCACCATGGGCAATTTCAATGAGTCCTTTTTTACTGGTGGTCGCGCCAGTAAAAGCCCCTTTTTCAAAACCAAATAGCTCACTTTCAAATAGATTTTCGCTCAGTCCGGTACATTCAATGACCACAAATGGTTTGTCGCTTCTATTACTGGCTTGGTGTACGGCTTTTGCGACTAACTCTTTACCCGCACCTGTTTCACCTTGCAGCAATACAGCGATGTTTGATTGCGATGCTCGGTTGATTTTATTGAGCATTTGTTTAAACGGAGCCGATTGGCCCACCATGGTGTCTTTTTTTGATTCAGTTGATGCATAGTCAATGGAATCTAAAATCTCAAGAAAGCCCATGATCATGCCTGCATCATCTTTAATGGGCTTCATTAAAATGTCGCAATACGATTTACCTTGAGCAGTACTGTGTATGTGAACGGCGTTTGCTGCGCGCGTTGTTTTTTGGCACTGCTGTAACGGACATTCCTCGCCATGTTTGTCACAAGGTTCATCGCTGTGATGAGATATTTGATGACAACGACTTTTACCTAACGTTACCTCTGTATCATAGGTTTCAATATACGCTTGGTTTACGGCATGGATAATATAATCGGGGGTGATGAATATGGCCGGCTTATCTATTGCGTTGATCATCGATTGTACAACGGTAGTATTTTTCATTGTGCTAGCTCTCATAAACATGCGCGCTAAATTAGCTGTCATTAATGCCACCAAAAATGACAGTGTGTGACATTTTTGTCAACAAGATACGTCGCGGACATTAAATCAATAACGACTATTTAGCCTATAGCGCTATAAAATAGGCTTTTTATTTTATTTTGCGACATGGCACAAAGTTTGTAAGTAGATCCTTGAATATCTCAAGACCGCATCTGGTCCCAAGAGGAAAAGGAACAAAAATAATGAACGCAACAAAGACTCCTAATATTTTATTTGTTAAAACCCTAGCCATAAGCAGTATTGCACTTTTATCTTGTGTCAGTTCCATGGTCAATGCACAACCATTAACCGAACAACAACTTGAGCAAGAAGCCAATCAAAAAATTGCCCAATTTAGTCAGGCATTAAAAGGGCAGCTACAAGCTGCTATTAAGCAAGGTGGACTTCCTGCCGGTGTGTCTGTGTGCAAGTCAGTTGCCCCTAGCATTGCTGCTGAAAACTCTAAAGACGGTTGGACACTCAAACGAACCAGTTTGCGCGTGCGTAATAGTGATAACACACCAGATGCCTGGGAGTTGGCACAGTTAACGCAATTTGAACAAACAAAAGCCGCAGGCAAGCAAGCCGCTGATGCCCCAATTGTTGCGAGTGAATACATTGTTAACGGTGACACGACTGAGTTTCGTTATATGAAAGCCATTCCAACACAAGAACTGTGTTTAGGCTGCCATGGCAGTAACATTACTCCAGAGCTAAGCACGCTAATTAAACAAGCTTATCCAGACGATAAAGCCATAAACTTTGAATTAGGCGACTTACGCGGTGCATTTTCATTACAAAAGGTCATCAGCAGTACAGAACAATTGAAAACCATAAGTGGCAAACCTTAAGGTGAGCGTATGGTGGGTTATGTTAATGGCGTATTAATGGGTAATCTCTATTAGCCAACGCAACCCCGCGATATCACATATTCTGCGGCCGAAGGGCCTTTGTTGCGACCCTCGCCGCAGTTTACTATTTTGTTTTCAGTTAACATTATGCTGTAGTTAATAACCGCCTTGATATGTCGCTAAATAAAGGCTGAATTAGGGTTTTATCTAACAAAAATGCAATGCTTTTTGTTGGGAGTTAATTGTTCATGAGTAAAATCCGCATCGATCCCTTCTATCACCCAAGCAGTCACTCTGTGAGTTATGTGGTGACCGATCTTGCTTCGCGTCAAAGCGCCATTATTGACCCTGTGTTAGATTTTGATATTGCCTCGGGTAAAATAACGACTGTGTTAGCAGACAGTATGATTGACTATCTAGACAGTAATGGCTACGAGCTTGAATGGATTTTAGAAACCCACGCTCATTGCGATCATATTTCTGCTGCATGTTATATCAAACAGAAACGCGGTGGTTCTACTGGTATCGGCGAGCACATCACTAAAGTGCAACATATGTTTAAGCGGATCCTTAACCTGGATGACAGCTTTCATTGTAATGGTGAACAGTTTGACCAGTTGTTTGTTGATGAAGAGCTGATTAAGTTAGGTCACTTAGATGTACACATCATGCATACTCCAGGGCATACACCTGCATGCGTGAGTTACCTTATCGAAGATGCCGTATTTGTTGGTGATGTTATTGCTTCACCCGACATTGGTACCGTGAGTGCTGATTTCCCCAACAGCAGTGCAGCGACGTTATACCACTCCATTCAAAAAATATTAGCCTTGCCTAATAGCACCCGGGTATTTGTTGGTCATCAGCCGCAAACTGCGTGGACACAAAGCAACATAGTTGAAACCTCAATCCTGGCTCAAAAGCGCACTAATCGGGTTGTAGGCGGTAAAATAAGTTTGGATGAGTTTATTCAATTGCACCAAGAGCAACATCAAGGTACATCGATGCCATCATTGTTATTACCTGCAATACAACTCAACATTAGGGCAGGACACTTACCGCCCCCAGAAGGTGAAGATAATTACTTTCTAAAAATTCCGCTTAATCAATGGTAACAATGTACTGCTAAGCATTAAGCATTAAGCATTAAGCATTAAGCATTAAGCATTAAGCAATAAGCAATAGCATTAACAATCAATAATAAAAAAGAGCCATAAATGGCTCATTTTTATATGCTTATGCACTGTACTGACTCACTCATATTAACTCATCTCTAAACCTTCATGTCTTCACACTGATGCTTATGAGCGTTAATTTAAGGATAAGCTTTGGTTTAAAGTGACGTTATGAGTTAAAGCCGTGAATCTCAGACTATATTTTATGAGGTATCACGGGAAAGCCATCTTGCTCCCATTGCATCATGCCACCAGCAACCGATAACGGTTTGGTAAAGCCCATGTTCTGCAACGAGGCAGCAGCTAAAGCAGAGCGTCCGCCCGTACGGCAAATAAGATAAATCTCTTTGTCTGCCAACTCATTTAACGCTAAAACCCACTCACAATGATGACTAACTGATGGGTGCTCATGAATCTTCATTTCTAATACACCCCGAGGTAGGTTAACTGCACCTTCGATATGGCCAGTTAAAAACTCTTCATGTTCGCGCACATCAATAATGATAATGTCAGGATTTAACATTGCTGTGAGTAATTGCTGCGTGTTGACTTCAGCAATCGTTGTTTTGATTTCACTAATATATTCTTGAGCAGTTTTCATGTGTGCCTCGTGATACTAAATAATTGATTGAGTTGTAATAAACAATGCCATTACCACTAAAAATACCGCGAATACTTTTTGTAATGTGGCTTTAGGGAGGTATTGGGTGAGCTTCTGTCCGGCTAAACTTCCGACAAATCCGCCAGCAATCATGATGGCAATAACAGGCCAGTCGAATTGCAGCCCTTTATCAGACAACAAGCTGTAATATTTAATGAACCCCATTGAAGAGTTCATGGTGATAATCAACAAGCTGGTACCCACTGCTAACGACATTTCAATGCCGCCGAGCAATACCAAGGCAGGGATAATTAAAAATCCGCCACCGACACCCACAAAACCTGTGACGACACCGACTAATAATCCTTGCAATAGCACGTTAGCGAGCTTGAGTTTGCCTTGGGTGAATTCAGCATTTTGTTTGCGCCACATCATCACCGCACCGATCAGCATTAATCCCACAAACACACTCAGTTGGATCTGGCTGGTAAAATAGGTACTAATCCAAGCACCTAAATACGTGCCCGCCATACCGGGTACACCAAACAAAAAAACATGTGGCCATGAGACCATTTTTTGTTTAATAAACCCGATACTACTCACCGCGCTAATGGCTGCGACAATACAAAGAGACGATGCTATTGCGAGCTCTGGTTGCATCCCAACAAGATATAACAACACAGGGACCGTGAGTATTGAACCTCCAGAACCCAGCATGCTCAGCACTAAGCCAATCACTAACGCACCTAAAACGGCTTGTATCATATTGATAACCTCTGTTTTAAAGTAAGTTAATCGGCACTTTTAAATACACAGTGCCATTCGATTCAGGTGCTGGCATGTTACCCGCGCGAATATTGACCTGAATAGACGGTAATATCAGTCTTGGCATGGGTAAGGTGGCATCACGAGCTTGACGTAGCGACACAAACTCAGCTTTGCTGATGCCATTTTTAACATGGATATTGTTGGCTTTTTGTTGGCCCACTTGGGTTTTAAACTGGTGACTGCGACCTTCAGTTGGATAATCATGACAAACATAGATATCTGTAGACTCAGGCAAGCTAAACAACGATTGAATTGAGTCATATAAAGTGTTGGCGTCACCACCGGGGAAATCACAACGAGCAGTGCCTACATCGGGCATAAATATGGTGTCGCCGACAAAAGCGGCTTGTTCATTGATGATGTAAGCTAAGTCAGCAGGGGTATGGCCAGGTGTGTGCATAATACGAATAGTCATATTGCCCACTTGCAACAATTCATTGTGTTTAAATAACCGGTCAAACTGGCTGCCATTGGGTAAAAAATCACTTTCAAGATTAAAGACTTGCTTAAAGGTTTGTTGCACTTGAGTAATGTGTTCACCAATACCTATTTGACCACCAATTTGATCGCGGATATAACTGGCAGCAGATAAATGATCTGCATGTGCGTGAGTCTCAAGTATCCATTTAACACTTAATTCTTGGCGTTCAACCCAATGCAGAACACGTTGAGCACTGCGGGTGTCTGTTCGCCCGGACTTATAATCAAAGTCTAAAACCGGATCGATAATCACCGCAAAGCGTGTGGCATTATCTGCAATAACATAGGTGAATGTTTCACTGTCATCATCTAAAAATTCATGGACACTAAATGTTGAGTTCATTACAAATCTCCTATAAAAAAGATGCACAGGGGCGGGGGATACCCCCTGTGCAGTAACGGATTAAAGAGATTTCTTGCTGAAGTACCAATCTACATAATCATATCCTTGGCCTAAACGTGCTTTGGCGTCGGCTGTTGTGGCTGGTGGTGGAACAATGACATCATCACCAGGCTGCCAGTTTTCAGGGGTGGCTACACCATTTGCATCACTTGTTTGTAATGCTTTAACGAGGCGTACAAATTCATCAACTGAGCGACCATTGCTCATTGGGTAATACACCATTGCGCGTAAAATACCTTCAGGGTCAATAATAAAGGTCGCTCTTACCGCCGCGGTATCGCTAGCACCGGGTTGGATCATGCCGTATGCTTTGGCGACTTCCATTGATAAGTCAGAAATGATTGGGAACGTAATTTCAACACCAAAGTTTTCTTCAATGTTACGTACCCAAGCAATGTGAGAGTGAATACTGTCAATCGATAAACCTAAAAGTTCAGTATTCAGCTTGGCAAACTCACCTGCACGTTGAGCAAAACCCATAAACTCAGTAGTACAAACAGGGGTAAAGTCAGCAGGGTGTGAAAATAATACTAACCATTTACCTTTATAATCATTTAACGAGCGCATACCGTGAGTCGTTTTAGTATTAAACGCAGGTGCAGGGCGGTTAAGTTGTGGGAAAGATACGATTGATTCAGTCATGTTATTACTCCAAATGAATTAAGTTAGGGTAATTTGAATCTAAAAATTAGATTACAAACTTGCTTTGTAATAGCAATGGGCGGGCCAACTTTGTTTCGGTCGTATTAAATTGACTAAATAAAACCGTAAGCTACTGTTTAATAAAATTAATTTATATTTTAATTTTATTGTTCTCATTGTCGGTGTTGTTAATTAACAGAGGCGAGTACAGGTAAAGTGTCATTTATGACATTGAGCGCTTTATGTGACTGCCATTTATGACGCTAAATGATTTAAGAATATGACTAATATCGCTTTTGGTCAGCCGTAAACGCAGAAGAATGAATATTGATTGATACCCCCTGAGTCAGCATATTGAGAGCTACGAGTTGATTACTCTTTTTACTCTTTATTTTGCTACTCAATGCGCAACTTTATTTATCGCAACATTATTTAGCGCTAGTAATGAGCAGTAAAATGCATTTAACTCAGCACAGCTATCTAAACCATGAAGGAGCTACAATGGATGCAACAATGATGATGTGGAGTGTATTGTTTGGTGCTATTGGAATGGGCTATTTTGTCTATGGAAAGCGCCAGCGAGCAATCGTACCTTTGTGTGTAGGCATGACGTTATGCGTGTATCCGTATTTTGTTGCCAGTGTGACCAGCTTACTGATCATAGGTGTGGTGTTAGTCGCGATACCGTACTTTATCCGGCTGTAGCTGTGAATATCTTAAAGGTTGTACAACCGCAATAAAGCATATTCCAATAGCATCTTACATTGAGCAAAAAGGTACTGATTAATATGGATGTAGCATCGGACAAGTCCAATAAACGATTCTTACCTTGAACACAACGCATAAATACTAAAACGTTATGTTTTCATTGGAATTAACAAATGAGTTTGAGCACTAATCAATTAAATTTAATCGTCGTATTGTTCTCACTTTCATTAGGTGTTGCTTTAGGGCTATTAGCACTCAACTATTCAAATTTACCATTAGGCTTCAGTTCAATAGTCGGTTATTGTATTTTTATGTTGGGTTACTCTAAAAAATATAATGTAATTAATAAACTAGCTTTTGTTAGCGCTATCACATTGATTGTGGGTTGGGGTATTTATATTGCGGGTTAATATTGATAGGGTTTGAGTCGTAACCATTTAATTAATAACATAAAATATCAATTTTTAACTTTAGTTTCTTAACGTTGTCGCCCATAAGTTTTTACCCATCATTAAGACGTTTCCTTGGTATCAGTGTCCTTTCTGTACCTTAGTCTGTCTTTTTCTACTGCCGCCACTCTTCTATAAGTTTAAGCCACATACTATCAGTTGTTGATGGTAAGACAGGATACTCTAAGAAGGATTGTGGTTGAGTCCCTTTCTATCCTTGCAGGGTAGTACTTTGCATTGATTGTGTTGTAAGCACAGGCGAATATTTAAACAACGAGCATCCTGACTCATAGAGCTACTTTTGTGGGGTAATTAACTACTTTTTGCCTGTAGCTTCTTTGTATCGCGAGTGAGCGGCAACTCATCCAGGTCTCAGTGAATACAATCTTACTTTCTTTAAATATTTATTACTCACTTCTTTATTCTAGGCTATCTCGCCATGTAGAAAGCGCGTTAATGTGGCTTGGGTAAATACCACAACATCCACCAATAATGGTCGCTCCTAATTGGGACCAGCACTTGGCAAACTCAAGGTATTCTTCTTCGGAAACATGACGTAACGTTTGCAAGGTGCCATTGGCTTGATGGCCCGATTGGATTGGGGTAAAACTATTTGCAAAGACACCAATAGTTAACGTTTTATTGTGTTGCGCTAATACTTGTACAACATCATTAATGGCTTGCTCGATAACTTCAGGGATCGAACAGTTAAACAAGATCCCTGTTGCATTCGTTGCCAACAATGCCGCAACAGCATCGGTGAGCAATTCCCCAGAACGTAGCCGAATCGGCTGGTCAACTTCATCAATCAGAGTATAAGCGAAATAACAGGGCTTATCGGTATTGGCTAGCACCTTAGCAATGACCTCTGCTTCAGCAATACTGGCTATTGTCTCAGCAAGCCAGATATCGGCCTGCTTATCCTGAGCTGTAAACAAAGTAGAACAGATCTCGTATGCTCGCTCTGCCTCAAATAACTCAGGACGATAGGAGCCTAAGGCAGGGGGGATTGAGCCAGCAACAAGCACCTGTCGTTGAGATTGAGTGACAACCTCACGTGCAATATCTGCCGCTTTTTCAGCAAGCTTTGCACCTTGCTCTGCATACAGCGCTTCACCTAAATGAAAAGGGACACAGGCATAGCTATTAATCGTGATAATCTGTGCCCCTGCGTCGATAAAGCTTTGATGAGCTTGCGCTACGAATTGTGGCGACTCAATTAATGCCTGCGCACTCCAGAGCGGCTGAGAAAAAGGCGCGCCGATACGTTTGAGCTCACGCCCCATACCGCCGTCTAAAATTGTTAGTGTTGTCATAATTGATTTCCGAAAGACTAAATTCGTATTTTGTTTCCAGTATGACCAGCTTACTGATCATAGGCCTCTGTTATCAACACTATTTTGGATAGCTCAAGTAGAAGCATAGGTATTCGTGTTTAAAGCAATAATTGAATACTAATAATTGAATGCTATGATTTTTGTTAAATATTAACGCTACATAACGAGTTTGTATTATTCTCGATTATCTAAATTCTCGCTTTCACCTAGACTAAAAGGTGATTGATTAGTGAAAAACAAGTTGATAAGTTACTGAAATTATTAATAATTAAAGTGTTTATACGATAATTCTTTAGATGAACATCTAAGGATGTATATCGGGATTATCTCTAATACGCTGTAGGTTTCGCACATGTTTGGTAGTATTTTTCTAGCAAGTATTATTCAATTTGGAGAAGTGAAAGGATGTTCAGATCCCAGGGTAATACCCCCTAAAAATAGTTGCTCTCGGCAACAGCTCCTGCATTGCTCTATCTCCTGCATCCATGCAGTCGTACGTCAAAATGCTATTAAGCAGTATAGAAGGCACAGAAACCCGCCTTGCAGGAGACACTCAGACCGTTCATTTCTTTGTTGCATTGTCTTAAAAGGGAATAACCATTATTTCAACAATGCGCCTCAAACTGAACAATCTGACTCTGATTGGTCACATAATTAATGGAATTGGTATTATTTAGGTCTTCGCAGATAGAGTGATAAAAAATGCCAGTCAGTTAACTGACTGGCATTTTTGTGTCGGATGCTTATTGCATCAAAACTGATTAGCGTACGGTTTTAAGCATTAAATGTTAATTCCTAACGCTTAACGCCTAAAGCCTAACTTCTAACTCCTTGTACGTAATCTGTAATCTGTAAAACTACCAAATACGCACGCGTTGATCTTCTGGTAAATACAGCTTGTCACCTGGTTTAACATCAAACGCTTTGTACCATGCATCGTGGTTACGTGGTGCTAGTGCACGGTAACGACCTGGGGCATGAGTACCTGCACGTAATTGACTTAGCATACTTTGCTCAGTGCGTTTTTCTTTCCACACTTGTGCCCAAGCCATAAAGAAGCGTTGATCGCCTGTGGTGCCGTCGATAATAGGTGCTTCTTTACCGTTTAGGCTTAACTTGTAAGCATGGTATGCCATTGACAATCCGCCCACATCGCCAATGTTTTCGCCTAGGCTGTTACGGCCATTGACAAAGTTTTCTGGTAGCGGTTCGTATAGACTGTATTGTTGCGCCAACATATCGGCTTTGGCTTCAAAGGCGGCGCGATCTGCATCTGTCCACCAATTGCGCTGAATACCGTGCGCATCTGATTTAGAGCCTTGATCATCAAATCCGTGGCCCATTTCATGGCCAATAACTGCACCAATACTGCCATAATTTACCGCTGGATCAGCATTTGGATCAAAAAATGGAGGTTGTAATATCGCCGCAGGGAATACAATTTCATTAAACGAACTGTTGTAATACGCATTAACAAACTGGGGTGTCATGCCCCAACGATTACGATCCGTTTTCTTAAGCTCATTTGCAACGCTATCATCTTGGAAATACTGACGAAGCTGAGCAATGTTCGCGACTAAGTCATCTTTCTTTAATGATAAGCCATCGTATTTTTGCCATACATCTGGGTAACCAATTTTAGGCGTAAATGCCGCAAGTTTGGCGTGTGCGTTGACTTTGGTTTCTTCGCCCATCCAATCTAAGCCATCAATACGTTGACCTAGCGCTGTGCGAAGGTTTTCGACTAGCTCAGCCATTTGATGTTTAGATGACTCAGGAAAATAGCGTTCTACGTAGACTTTACCAATCGCAAACCCTAATGACTGGGTGCCAGACATTTGTTCAACAGCGCGTTTCCAACGTGGACGAGGCTCTTCTTGACCATTTAATGTTTTACCAAAAAAGGCAAAGTTTTGATTAAAGATGTCTTCAGACAATAATTCAGCATTATTGGTGATGGTATGGAAGGTGAGGTAGTCTTTCCATACTGCAAGATCGCTATTATTGACTAAGCCAATCATGGCGTTAACCGGTTCTGGCTGTGAAATGTTTAACTGCGGGACTTGGTAGCCGGTTTGTTCAAAAAACAGATCCCAATTAAAGCCAGGGTATGTTTTGGCTAAATCGCTGCGGGTGATTTGGTTTAAGGTTAGGTCGCGGTCGCGACGCTTTTCACGTGGCCACTGGCCTTCAGCAATTTGGGTTTCTAGCGCTAAGATAGCTTTTGCACGTTGTTCGCCATTTTCAATACCGGCATAGTTAAGCATGGTAGCAATGTGCTTTACATAAGCATCACGAATGGTACTGAAACGTTCGCTGTCTTCTAAATAATATGAACGATCAGGTAATCCTAAGCCACCCGCACCGACAGTCATTTCATACTGGTCTGGGTCTAAACGGTTAAACCACATGCCGCCGCCAATAGGAGATGAAGCACCCGTGAGCCAGGCCTGGCCAAATACCTTGGTTAAGTCATCGGTATTTTTGATGGCATTAATTTGATCTAACGTAGGTTGAATCGCAGTGATACCACGCTTATTAATGGTGTCTGTGTCCATGTAAGCATGATAAAAATCAGCAATCAGTTGTTCGTCTGGGGTTAATTCAGTGCGGCTGGCAATATCATCAATAATCGCTTTAACTTGCTCTTCGCTGCGCTCTGCTAATACGCTAAATGCACCATAGCGAGTTTTATCGGCTGGCATTTCAAAGTTGTCGTACCATGTGCCACTGGTGTACATAAAGAAATCATCACCTGGTTTAATGGCTTCATTACGTGCGGATAAATCAATACCAAAAGTACCTAACTCTGCTTTAGCTACAACAGGTTGTGCCGCTGGTGTACTCGCTTTTGCAGGAGGTGTTGGTTGTTCGCCGCCACAGGCTGTCAATAGCGCTGCTGTTAATGCGATAGAAATTAAGGACTTTTTCATTGTAATGGTATTCCTTTTATATTTTTAATATGTTGTTTGCTGAACCATAATCTAAGAATGACAAAAAATGTCAATGTCGAAATTGTGAGTAAATATAAGCAAAACTTTATGAAAATAAGCTTAAAGGCGCAGTTAATGCAGGGATAATGCTGTATTTATGACAATACAGTGAAGATGAGCAGGTAAAATTTAATCAATAACATCGCGGTAATTCAGGTGTTAGCTTCAATCCATATTGATATTATCAGACAAGAACGGACTGAATTTAGCCAGTTCAGCAGCATTATGTACTTCGAGTTTTTTGATGATTTTTGCTCTATGAACTTCAATGGTTCGCAATGACACAAAAAGTGTATCGGCCATTTGTTTATTGGTTTTACCTGCAATAAGCAGCTGCAATACTTGATCTTCTCTTTCTGTTAACGTGCTGTAGCGCTGTTGTAGTTGTATCTTTTCATACTCGTGTCCGCTTACTAGCAAGGCTTTTTCTATTGCCTGCACCAGCTCTTTGCCTTTTACAGGTTTTTGAAAAAAATCACAGGCACCTTGTCTAAATGCATTAACGGCCATGGGGAGATCACCATGGCCAGTGAGAAATATGATCCCTATGGGACTTTGCGCACTCACCAGTTTTTGCTGTAATTGAAATAAGTGTTAATAAAAGTTGTGAGATTAATTTGTGCTTATTGATGGATAACGCGTCAATTCTGACAGGTTATTTTGCTTGAGTGTGAATTGCTTCGTGATTATCAAGTCTTGGCGTATCTCTGAAGCTGGCAACGAGTTATATTTTACTCTCGTTCTGATGAAGGCTTATTAACGTATGGATTTGGCAAAACTTTCTCGTATTAGTATGAAACACTTAATAACCTTGCATGTGATGCTCGATACACTAAGTGTTACCGCCAGTGCCGAGCGTTTATGTTTGAGCCCATCTTCAGTGAGTAAAACCTTAAGCCAGCTTAGGGATAATCTTAATGACGAATTATTTTATCGTCATGGCAATGTTTTGATCGCGACGCCATTAGCAAAACGGTTAGCGCCAAGCGTGCAGCAAATGATCAATGACATGAATCAGATCATGAATCAGGACGTATTTAACCCCGCGCAGTACCAAGGTCGGTACTCCATTGCGATGCGAGAAAGTACCTTTGAATTATTAGCCGCTAAGCTGTGCGCTCATATCTTAACGGTGGCGCCCAATATTCACTTAGATATTTACAATAAAGATAATATTGGCTTTGACGGGCTAACAAATGGCTCATTAGATTTTATTATTTTGCCGCATGATCTTAGTCAACCGACTCATATTGATGAAAACCTAGTCTGGGAAACCTTAATGAATGATGAAATGGTGTGCCTAATGCATCCTAACCATCCTTTAAGCGCTCAAACTCATCTAAACCTGGAAGACTATTTACGCTTTGGTCATATTGGCATCAGTGATACCGATTTGAATACGCCATTCTTTGATATTTTATTGGCTCAGCAAGCAAGGAAACGTCATGTGCCTATTTCGGTAGCTGATTTTGGCAGCGCCGCCACAATGTGTCATCACAGTGAGTTACTGTTTACCTGCTCTCATCGCTGGGCAACTCAAGCAAAACAGGCTCAAGGGCTGGTGATAAAAACGTTACCGATTGAATATGGCCGTGTTGCCTATAGTGTGGTGTGGCATCGTCAAAGCATGAACGATCCAGCCTTACGTTGGCTATTTGAGCAAATACTACGTTGTCGACCTGAGATTAAGCGCTAATGCTTAAGACATATGCTTAAGCGTTTATGATTAAGGGCTAAGACTTAAGCGTTAAGGCATCCGTCTGGACTCATTTAAATATATTGTGGGTAAGGTGATGTTATTGACGCCACGCTGTCTAAGTTGGCTGGCGAGTAATTCGATATCATCTTGAGTACATACTGGCCATTGTGCGGCGATTCCTTCTACACCGTGATGATGAAATGCATTGAGTTTGATCTGCGTAGAGGAGGGCAATTGTCGAAGGTAATTGGCTAATGCTTCAATTTCGACATCATAATCAGTCATTGTTGGGATAGATAAGAGCCTTACTTCATATAATTTATGCTGCGCTGCTAACCATGTTATTGACTGAAACACCGGATGATTATCACGAGCAGTAATATAGCGATGTGTGTCTTGTTGCCAGGCTTTTAAATCGACCATTGCGCCATCTAAATAAGGCAATAACTTATGCCAGCCTGTTATCGATAAACTGCCATTGGTGTCAATCATGCAACTTAAGTGTGCTGTATGTGCCGTAGACTTGATGGCTTTAAATAAGTTAATCACAAAGGGTAATTGTAAACTGGCTTCACCGCCACTCACGGTAATGCCATTAATCACATGCCTTTGCGCTTCGATTATTGCAACCAACTGCTCAACGCTGTAAGTGGTGGTTTTAGGAGACGATTGCGTTGGGCAAATGCTCAGACAGGTATCACATTGGCTACACAGGCTTTTATCCCACGCAATATGGTCTTTAGTGCCAATCTTTACTCGCTTAAGGGCTTGTTGAGGACAATGCTCGATGCAATCACCACACGCATTGCAGACATTAATCGTATATGGGTTATGACAGTTTTTACATTGATAATTACACCCCTGCAAAAATATAACCAAACGACTGCCGGGTCCATCGACACATGAAAATGGCAGTATTTGACTTACAATCGCTTCTCTACTCATAACAAATGGGCGCTTGCTCATGGGCAATCACCCGTGTTTTTCTTTGCATCATCCCAGTATTGGCAGCGGCTTCAGCAGCTAAGCCTGTAGTGTTGGTGCGAGAGCCGCATTGGCTAAACTTTTCAATGTCCGAACGTTTCACCATGTAGCCTGTGACTCTAATTAATTCTGTGTTAGCTACATTCGCGGTAAATTCTCTAAAGCCCATACTTAGCGCGCCTTTGCACAATTGCATCATGGCTTGAGGGTTGGCTTTTATGGTTTCATCTAAGCTTAAAATATCACTTATTCCGGCAGGGTAATATTGATGATGTTGCGCCAATGCTTGAATATGGCTAATGGGATCCGGTTCAAAACCATTAGGGATCCTCACGCCAGGTGTCACATCAGTGTCGAGACTAATGCCACTTTGTGAATGCAACATGGCACGTTGGTTGAAACCATAAGTTACTGGCGTGGTGGTCACAATTTGATCCAATGCCTGTGATATTTTAAGCCCGAGAGCATTAGCCTCCTGGTGATGGCCATAAGTGTGTTGCGTACTATGAGACTCATTGGAGATCCCTCGCAATGTATTCACTGCTTCTGCCATGCCATAAATGCCAAACATGGGAGAAAACCGCGACTCATCAATAAGCTGCTCTTTAACTAAAAAGCTGTCAAAGAAATGTGATTGTTGATGTAAAAATGCCGAGCGTGCTTCAATCAGCTCATAGGTGAGTTGGCAATAATAGGGCAAGGCGCGTTCAAAAAAGTCTGTAATGCTGGTTGATTGTATTGCCACTTGCTTAAGATTAAGGCGCACTAAGGTATTGGCGCCTCCGGCTAATGGCAGGGCGTTATAACAACTCACAATCCCAAATCCGCGCTCATCAAAACTGTTGGCATGCATTGGGTAATTGGCAATATGCGGTTTATTACACAAGCAAATATTGCTGGTGGCTTGTAGCAATAAATCATCAGGGGTGGTGCTTGGGTCGTACATAAAGGTGAGGTTTGGGGCTATTTGTTGTAGCTCCGCATCAATGCGCAACAGCGTTCGACAAATAATATTATCCGTTGGGCCAATATTCACATGCATAAATGCATCGGGCAGGGTGCGGTCCAATAAAATCCAAAAGCGGGTTAATTTCCGGTAAATGGCATCATTGTCCATATCAGATACAAATGGCATGAGCAGCGTATCGAGTTGGCCTAAATACACAGGAATATTGGTGACCGAGGGCACATGATGATAAAGCACCATGAGTGAGTTTAAGGCATCATCAAAGTCTTGCGCTGGTGGCATCTCTAAATAATCAGATCCCTGACTGAGATACCGGGCATAATCTGGCAATACATAACGTGGTTTATACGGCGCATGACCTTCAAACATATCGCAAATAATGCCAGCTTGTTTTGCAGCTAATGCCTGCGCCGAGACTTCAACATAATCAAGACTGTTCTCAGCTTCTAACGCTAAGTAATTTGACTTTTGTTTTGCTGACAGAAGTGGATCTTTGATGATATGAGTAATGCGATTTTGTAATGACATAATGCAATCCATTTATGACAGTGCTGATTTAATGTGACCAGCTAATGTATTTAACCTGAGCTCGGGATAATAAAGGCCTTTCAAACAGCCCTTTGTCCTGCTAACTGTGTTGAATCGACTTACAATAGGCTAGCTATTGACGCGTCAATTCGCCTTGTTAGCATAACAAATGACAAGCTTGAAAGTGAGCTTGGTTAACATGCTGATGTTAAATAGCTAAGTTCATTCCTTATCCCGAGTTCAGGTTATTTAATGTACTGATTAAAAGGGGCTTATAACAGTGAAAAGAGCCGAAGGCGGGGTTGAGGGAATCGAAATCCGATGATGTAGATCACAACTTTTTAGGATGTAATACCAATTCCACTAATTATCTGGTCATTCAGCGGGAATTCTGTGTCTTCTAGGCAAGTAATAGGATTGAAGGCATAGTTGCTCTACGTCAAAATGCTATTAAGCAGCATAGAAGGCACAGAAACCCGCCTTACAGGAGGCACTCAGACCGTTCATTTCTTTGTTGCATCGTCTTAGAAGGGAATAACCATTATTACAACAATGCGCCTCAAACTGAACAGTCTGAGTGACTCTGATTGGTCACATAATTAATGGAAATGGTATACAAATAATAAAGGCCTTATATAAATAAGGCCTTTATTGACTATTGAGTTAATGGATTAACAAGATGCGTTATGCATTTTGACTCTCAACTTTTTTAACGGCTGCATTGCCAGATCTTGCGGCGTATACCAGTAATACACCCACGACTAACACAATCGATCCACAAAGTAAGAACATTAAACGGCCTGTTGGTTCGTTAGGAATTAACGCCATTATCAGTACACCAAAACCTGCGACTGTGATGAGGTTACCCAGCATTGAACGCTGTTTAGTGTCTAAGGTTTGCTGATCTTCACTGTCTGCAATAACAGGGGTGTTCCAGTTAATAAACAATTGATCGACTTCTTTTTCGCGCTCTGGAGACAATCCTTTGTAGAACAGCATGGTTAAGAAGAAGAATCCGCCAGTAAAGATAACGTGCGCGGCTAAGCTTAAGCCAATCTTTAAGTCAGACCATTCTCGTTCAGTTAATGGAATGTCTAAACCAAATATGGTTTCAAATTGACCCGCGGTCAGTGCAATACCAAAGAAATAAGAAACAAAACCACCGATTATCAATGTTGTCCAACCAGCCCAATCAGGTGTTTTACGTATCCACATACCCAGTAATACCGGTATTAACATGGGGAAGCCGATTAATGCACCTACGTTCAGTACAATATCGAACAAGCTTAAGTGACTCAGTGAGTTAATAAATAACCCAATCAAAATCATGATAATGCCCATTATAACGGTGGTTATTTTACTGACTGTCACTAACTCTTTTTGTGAAGCATGCTCACGTAAAATAGGGGCATAGAAGTTACAGACAAAAATACCCGCATTACGGTTAAGGCCAGAATCCATAGATGACATAGTCGCTGCAAACATTGCCGACATTAACAAACCAACCATACCGGCAGGCATGACTTCTTGCACAAAGGCTAAGTAGGCAGCATCGCCTGCTTTGTCGCCCATAAACGCATATTGCAGAGCAAAGTCTGGCATAAATGCGCTGACATACCAAGGTGGTAAAAACCAAATGAGTGGGCCAACGACCATTAAAATACAGGCTAGGGCAGCGGCTTTTTTAGCATTCTCACTGTCTTTAGCACATAAATATCGGTAGGCATTAATGCTGTTGTTCATTACGCCAAATTGCTTAACAAAGATGAACACCACCCAGAGTACAAAGACGCTGACGTAATTTAAGTCGTTACCCAACATAAAGTTACCGTGGAACTTGTCGATGATGTTACCGATGCCGCCGCCATAAAAATAGGCTGCAATCGCACAGGTAATGGTTACGGCCATAATCACAATCATTTGCATAAAGTCTGATGCTACAACGGCCCACGAGCCACCCGTGACTGACATGACAACGAGCACTGCACCAGTCACTATGATGGTGGTTTCCATAGGGATATCAAACACCGCAGACACAAAAATAGCTAAACCGTTGAGCCAAATTCCGGCAGAAATTAATGAATCAGGCATACCCGCCCAAGTAAAAAACTGCTCAGAGGTTTTACCAAAACGTTGGCGAATGGCTTCAATTGCAGTCACCACTCTTAATTGTCTAAACTTTGGTGCAAAATACAGGTAATTCATTAAGTAGCCAAAAGCATTGGCTAAAAACAGAATAACCACCACAAAACCGTCTGAAAAAGCACGACCCGCAGCACCGGTAAAGGTCCATGCGCTAAATTGTGTCATAAAGGCGGTGGCCCCAACCATCCACCATAACATTTTCCCGCCGCCTCTAAAGTAATCACTGGTTGAGGTGGTAAATTTTCTAAACATCCACCCAATAGCGATTAGAAAGAAAAAATAGGCAAGTACGACAAGCATATCAATAGTCATGATTTAGCCTCGATAATTTATAAACTCTTATTTTTGTGTGTTAACAATGTTAACCGCGAAAAATGGCCATACATTTGATGGCCATAAGGTTTTTATTTTGATTTATTGATGTGTGCTACTGCAACACGCACTAAACGGCCTATTTCGTCCCATTGCCCTGCGTCAATTAGATTGGTTGGCACCATCCACGTGCCGCCACAGGCAAGCACAGCAGGAATATCAAGATACGAATCGATATTGGCTAAATTAACCCCGCCGGTAGGCATAAACTTAACGGGGTAAACTGCAGTTAATGCTTTTAGCATGTTAACACCACCAGAAGCTTCAGCAGGGAAGAACTTCAATGTCCTTAGCCCCATTTCCATGGCTTGCTCAACAAGGCTTGGGTTGTTAACACCGGGAACAATGGGCATGCCTTTATCAAGACAATGCTGAACAACACGAGGATTAAAGCCTGGGCTCACGATAAAGTCGACACCGGCAGCAATAGCCTGGTCTGCTTGTTCTGTTGTTAAAATAGTACCCGCACCAATAAACATAAACGGAAAGGCTTCACGCATGGCTTTAATGGCATCTGCTGCGCATTCTGTTCTAAACGTGACTTCAGCACTTGGCATGCCATTGTCAATCAATGCTCTGGCTAACGGGACTGCGTCGGCAGTGTTATTAATGGCAATCACAGGGATTAGTTTATGTTTTGCTAGTAAATCATTCATAAATATCATGGTTCCGTTGACGTATTTTTTTATAAGTTGATAGAGGGCATTGCAACCATCGGAATGATTGCCCCTGGGTACTGAATGACTGTGCCAGCCATACAATGTCCGGCATAGGCGGATTCTGATGCGCTGCCATGATTGAGTCGCTTAGCTAAAAAGCCAGCATTAAAAGAATCACCAGCCGCAGTGGTATCAATAATGTTTGAAACTGAGGTCGCTGCTACGTAACTGGTTTGATTATTTTCAATAACGATGCAATCTTCAGCGCCTCTTTTAATAATGAGTTCGCTTACGCCCAGAGCTAGTGTTCGGTCAATGCATTGTTGAACATCTGTGTCTTCATACAATTGCACTTCGTCATCGAAGGTCAATAATGCGATATCGGTCAATGCCAATACTTTTTGGTATTCAGCTATTGTTTGTGATTTATTTAGCCACAATCTAGGGCGAT
Source organism: Shewanella sp. MF05956 (assembly GCF_059758055.1). Taxonomy (NCBI): domain Bacteria; kingdom Pseudomonadati; phylum Pseudomonadota; class Gammaproteobacteria; order Alteromonadales; family Shewanellaceae; genus Shewanella; species Shewanella sp. MF05956. The sequence goes on from NZ_JCAYNV010000005.1 coordinate 249,898, forward strand.
AGTTGTTATCGAAAATAACCTTACCACCACCACGTTTGAATTCTTTAAGTAATGAAATTAATTTGCTTCGGCCTGACTCTGTTAAGATCGCTAGAGTAATGCCAGTGATTAAAAGGTAATCATAAGTGAGCAGCTGTTCTGCAAGATGTTCTGATTCAGGTTGATCGAATAGATATTTTGCTGCGGAATCGTTGCGCCAATAATGAAAGCTACGCTCGCCACTGTCATCCGTTTCTATGTAATATAAACCAGGATTTTTATGCGCTAACTGCAATACTAAACTCGTGTCAATTCCTTCGGCTTGCCATGCTGTTAACATTTGTTCACTAAATGAGTCGTAACCCAATGCCGTTACATAGCTCGTTTTGATGGACTGACCTTTAGTTAAACGGGCTAAGTATAAAGCGGTGTTTAGCGTGTCACCGCCAAAAGCTTGCTTTAAGCCGCTCAATTTCTTTTGAAGCTCAACCATACATTCGCCAACAATTGCTATTTTCAATGGTTTCATGCTGTTACCTTATGATTATTCTGGTATTACTTTAAAAAGTCTTCACGAGCAGGAGAGAACATGTCCAGTAAGATACTGTCTTGTTCTAATGCTACTGCGCCGTGCATAAGATGTTTGCGAGCAATGTAGGCGTCACCGGCTTTAAGCACTTGTTTCTTGCCATCGACTTCAGCTTCAAAACTGCCGCTAATCACATAGCCTATTTGATCATGGATTTCATGTGAGTGAGGATAACCAATCGCACCTTTATCAAAGTTCAGATGTACGGCCATCAGTTCGTCAGTGTAACCGACGATTTTACGCTTAATGCCATCGCCTAACGTTTCCCATGGATGGTCATCAGCTTTAAAAAATGTGTTCATGCGCTTTCTCCTACAGCATTCGATATGGTCATTATTATACAAATAATAAACATTAAATACATATTGTAATACAATTAGATCTTACCAATAAGGTTAAAATCGGTAATAACGATTCTTAGTGGTTTATAATCAATAGTTTAAATTATTATTTATTTTTGTGAAAAGACAATTATTTTAAAATGGTTGATCTTTTTGACTACAAATATATCAAAAATCATTGTTAAGATGTGAAGTTGTATGACAATATTGTCATACAGATTTTGTATTCATTGAAGATTAGATATTAGCCATAAGGTAAACACTATGACCATTACAACGCCCATTTTACTTACGCAGCCAGAAATAGCTGATTTACGTAAAGAGTTTGGACGCACAAGTTTGATGGGAAAAACAATCGACTCCCATATAAATGAGTTGCAAGATTTTATGCGTTTGCCAATAGATGTGCCTGGGCACGGTGAAGCAGGTGGTTATGAGCACAACCGTCACAAGCAAAACTACACCTTTATGAATTTAGCGGGGCGGTTGTTCTTAATTACTCAGCAGCAGCAGTATGCAGACTTTGTCATCGCGCTATTAGAAGAATACGCAGACAAGTATTTAACCTTCGATTTTCATTTACAAAAAAATACCAATCCGACAGGGCGTCTATTTCACCAAATCCTGAATGAACATTGCTGGTTACTCTATACAAGCCTGGCTTATTCTTGTGTGGCCGAAGTGATGACCGATGCACAGCGCACTAGAATTGAAAGCCGACTCTTTGAACCTATGCTAGAGATGTTTACCGTTAAGTATGCTCATGATTTTGACCGTATCCATAATCACGGCATTTGGGCTGTTGCCGCGGTGGGTATTTGTGGTTTAGCTATCGGTAAACGTGAATACCTAGACATGGCGGTATATGGAATAGATCGAAATGACACTGGTGGTTTCCTTGCACAGATTTCGCAATTATTTGCCCCGTCTGGATATTATATGGAAGGGCCTTATTATCATCGTTATGCCATTCGCCCGACGTGTTTATTTGCCGAAGTATTGCAACGCCATATGCCTGAAGTTGATATCTATAATTATAAAAGCAAAGTGATTGGTAATACAGTAAACGCGTTATTGTCTACTGCCTATCCGAATGGCCAGTTTCCAGCGTTGAATGATGCGTCACGTACTATGTCGATTACTGACATGGGCGTACAAGTGGCTGTAAGTGTATACAGCAAACACTATGGTGTAGATGACAATTTACTGGGTATGGCCAAAATTCAAGATAGAGTCTGGATGCATCCATGCGGATTAGTGTTGTCTCGTGCCCTTGAACATGCAGAAGAAAAAGCGGTTATTGGCATGCCATTTTGGCCAAGTGTTGAATTAAATGAAGGCCCGGATGGTACTCATGGCGCACAAGGCTTTATCCGCATGCAGGATAAAAAAGGTGATGTGTCGCAACTGGTGATGAATTACGGCCAGCACGGTATGGGGCATGGAAACTTTGACACCTTAGGGATCAGTTTCTTTAACCGTGGTCAGGAAGTGTTACGCGAATACGGGTTTGCCCGCTGGGTCAACGTAGAGCCTAAATTTGGTGGCCGCTACCTTGATGAAAACAAATCTTATGCGCGCCAAACCATTGCTCATAATGCCGTTACCGTCGATCAAAAGTGTCAAAATGATTTTAACGTAACGCGTGCAGACAGCGTGCACGGCTTGCCGCATTTTTTTAGTGTAGGCAGTGATGTCATTAGTGGCATGAGCGCTTTTGCTAATCAACATTATGACGGCTTGTCGATGCAGCGTAGTGTGTTTATGCTGGCGTTAGATGAACTTGAATCACCACTATTAATTGATTTATACCGTTTAGCAGGTGAGGGTGAGCATCAATACGATTATTCACATCAGTATGAAGGTCAAATTATTCGTACTAACTTTGATTATCAAAGCCATCAAGAAGTGTCTACGTTAGGCGCTGACAATGGTTACCAACACCTTTGGAATTTAGCCAGTGGTAAGCCTACCAATACAGCTCTTGTGAGCTGGCTACAAAACAACACTTACTACACCTGGCTAGGCACGAGTAGCAATGACTCAAGTGAGGTTTTCTTTACTCGCACAGGCGCTAATGACCCCAGTTTCAATTTACGCAGCGAACCCGCTTTTATTTATCGCACAGCAGGCAAAACAACATTGTTAGCATCGGTGCTGGAAACGCATGGTTATTTTAACGAAGAGTTTGAGCAGTCGGTCAGCGCTCGCGGTAACGTCAGTGATATTCATATAATAGGGCATAACGACGTCGCCTCTGTCATTGAAATCACCACAGCGTCTTCAGTGGTGATCTTAATGGTTAGCAATCAACTTTCTGCTGATGCCAACACCGAACATCGCGTGAATTTAAATCAGAAAACCTATCAATGGACTGGCCCATACGCTGTTGAAATTACTGCCGTTAAGCAGGAGAAATAAACATGAGTTACCAACCGTTATTGTTAAATTTTGACGAAGCAACACAACTAAGACAGTCGCTCAATACCCAGACGTTATTAGGCAAAGCATTATCCCGTGATATCGCTCAAACTGACGATTATATGGCCACAGTGGGCATTGAAGTGCCTGGTCACGGTGAAGGTGGCGGCTATGAGCATAATCGCCATAAACAAAACTACATTCATATGGATTTAGCTGGGCGGTTATTTTTAATAACCCAAGAAGATAAATACCGCAATTACATTGTTGATATGTTGAGCGCTTATGCCACTGTGTACCCAACACTTGAAAGTAATGTCAGCCGTGACAGTAATCCGCCGGGTAAGTTGTTTCATCAAACGTTAAATGAAAACATGTGGATGCTCTATGCCTCGTGCGCGTATAGCTGTATTTATCACACCTTAGATGAATCTCAAAAACGCCATATTGAAGATAACCTGCTTAAACAAATGATTGATATGTTTGTGGTCACCTACGCACATGATTTTGATATTATTCACAATCATGGTTTATGGGCTGTAGCTGCTGTGGGTATTTGTGGTTACGCGATAAACGATCAAGCATCAGTAGACAAAGCACTGTATGGCCTTAAATTAGACAAAGTCAGTGGCGGTTTTCTTGCGCAGCTAGACCAATTGTTTTCGCCAGACGGTTACTACATGGAAGGTCCGTACTATCACCGTTTCTCGTTACGTCCTATTTATCTATTTGCCGAAGCGATTGAACGTCGCCAACCTGAAATCGGTATTTACCAATTTAACGATTCGGTAATTAAAACCACTTCTTATGCCGTGATGTCGACCGCGTTTCCTGATGGCACGTTACCTGCGCTTAATGATTCATCTAAAACCATCAGTATTAATGATGAAGGTGTCATTATGGCCACCAGTGTGTGTTATCACCGCTATGAGCAAAACGATACCTTACTTAGCATGGCAAACCATCAACAAGATGTGTGGGTGCATATATCCGGATTAACCTTGTCTAACGCGGTTCATGATACCAAAGACATTAAACCCTTTAGCTGGGGTAGCTTGTTTGTAACCGATGGCCCAGAAGGTGAAAAGGGCGGCGTGGGCATTTTGCGTCATCGCGATGCAAAAAATGACGATACCATGGCACTGATTTGGTTTGGTCAACATGGTAGCGATCATCAATACCATTCTGCGCTCGACCATGGTCATTATGATGGTTTGCATTTAAGCGTGTTTAATCGTGGCCAGGAAGTGTTACACGATTATGGTTTTGGCCGTTGGGTTAATATTGAACCTAAATTTGGTGGCCGTTACATTCCTGAAAACAAATCATATTGTAAGCAGACCGTTGCACATAACACGGTAACCGTTGATCAAAAAACTCAAAACAATTTTGATACCGCCCGAGCTGAATCTAAATTTGGCCAAAAACACTTTTTTAAAGCAGACGATTCTGGTTTACAAGGTATGAGTGGTCGTATTGCTGATTACTACGATGGCACTGAAATGCAGCGCACGATTATTGTTGCTGACATCGCAGAGTTTGAGAAACCATTGGTTATCGATGTGTATCGCATTACGGCAGATCAACCGCATCAATACGATTTACCTGTGCATCATTCTGGGCAAATAATCCGGACTGACTTTGACTATCAAACAGAGGCAACGTTAAAGCCGCTTGGCGCCGACAACGGTTACCAGCATTTATGGAATGTTGCATCGGGAAGTGTCTCTGGCAGTAGTTTGGTTAGTTGGTTACATGGCAACAGCTATTACAGTTTAGTGTCGAGCGCCACACCAGACAGCAAAGTGATATTTGCACGCACAGGGGCAAACGATCCTGATTTTAACTTGCGCAGTGAGCCAGCCTTTATTTTGCGTCAATCAGGTCAAAATCATGTGTTTGCTTCTGTGTTAGAAACTCACGGTTACTTTAATGAATCGATTGAAGCCTCTGTGGGCGCGCGCGGTTTAGTCAGCAAGGTTGAAGTGGTTGGCCATAACGACAATGCAACCGTGATTAACGTTAGCACCACGAGCGGTCATTGTTACACCATCGCGATTTCAAATCTCAGTGGTGATGAGCTAGAAGGTCAGCATACTGTTGAGTTTAATGGTCAAACTTATCAATGGCAGGGCGCTTTTGCGGTAGTTTAAAGCCAAATGCTCTGTTAGCTTATAAAAGGGTTGAACATCATGTTCAACCCTTTTTGTTGGCGTTTACAAGCTGATTAGCCATTTGCTGGGTATGCGAATTGTATTCTACTCATTGAACAGTTATGTGGGTTCAAATATTTGCCACTAAATCAAAAATCGGAAATCGTTACGTTATTAACGAGATGTAGATTATTCTAATTAAGTTTATTAAGCGTAAAAGGATTTTGAAAATGGATGATATTCAAATTTTTATCTCAAAGATAGACAATAAAGCTCGTCTGAAAGATGCACATAGTTTGTTATCACTACTTGAAAGTGCATCGGGTTATCAGCCCTATTTAATGGGCAGTATTATTGGGTTTGGCCACTACCATTATCATTATGACAGTGGTCGTGAGGGTGACTCTGCGGTTATTGCTTTCTCGCCGCGCAAACAAAATACAGTCGTTTATATCATGCCAGGGTTTGATGAGTATCATGATTTACTTGCTAAGCTTGGCAAACACAAATTGGGTAAATCTTGTCTGTATATTAATAAACTATCGGATGTAAACCTGAGTGTATTAATGCAAATTTCTGAGCTGTCGGTAAAACACATGCAATAAAAATATCAATGTACCGCGAGCTAAAATTACAAAAGCTAAACAAATAAATGGATAGGAGATCCTGATGGCCAATGATGACGTGTTACACATACTTGCTCAATTTGAACTGGTGATAACCCATGAGTTTAACGCTGACAATTTAGCTAGCGCAGATGGTGATAGGGTGTTGATGCAACATCATTTTGAACAAGAAATTCAAATGGCATTTGCTGAGTGGGACATCGACATTCAGCTCGATAAAAAAATTAAGCATTCTAGTGCACAACACCACAGCTTTTTAGGCCGTTTACAGCGCGACGTAGAATTACAAGCCGATGATATAAAAGCAGTTGAATCACCAAGCGATGATTTAAACACTAATGATTTGATGCTAAATCAGATGAAGTCAGATGTGGATCAATGTTGCGATATGATCCCCTATGAGACAACGCTCGTGTCGTTTCGGGTCTTGTAAAATATCGTTATTCATTATTACGTTGAACAACCTCCAATCAAGCGCGGACTAACTCCGATGCCTTACTCTTAAAGCAAAGAACTTAAAAAGAAGAATAAAGAACTTTTTTTGCTCGTGCCACTTGCTGGTTACCATTTTAAATTGGTTACATTTAGCCAATGCCTGCATTGTTGTACCACAACCACGTTATGGCTATCTTTATTGACTCATTTTATACAGCTGCCCAAAACGCATTTTATGGTGTGGCTGCAGTTTTTTTTGTTGGGCTAAAAACAGCTCCGCAGTAGATACCGCATCGGCCAATGCATTATGGCTATTGTATTCAGGTAGATTATATCGCTCACGTGTCGTAGCAAGTGTCAGATCTATGTCTGATTTATTAATCGACATTGCCATGTGTTTCTCAATACTTAAGGTATCAATCCACAGCAATGGTAATGCTGCTAACTGAAAATTACGTTCCATGTATTTTTGTAGAAATTGTGCTTCAACAATGCAACCGTGGGCAACAAGGATTTTGCCTTTTGAGGCATTAAACAGGGCTTTAATGGCATCGTGAATCGATTCACCTTCATCGAGCATTTGTGGGGTGATGTGATTGATGACTGCGGTAACAGGCTTAATTTGCGTCTTTGAATTAATGTAGTGATGTTTACATGATGCCAGATCAATTTGTGAGTGAATAATCTCTACCCAACCAATGGATAAAATGAGGTCATTATCGACATTTAACCCTGTAGTTTCGAAATCTAATACTAAGTAATCAAACGAATCCGTCGTATCACTCAGTGTGGGTAGGGTCTCAAGTAAATTGTCGTGAATAAAGTCAGGAACATTTTTATTAGATAAAAACTGTTCGCGTTCACGCATTATCTGCATTAGCGGATGAAAGTAATGGATAAAAGACTTCATTAACGGCTCCCAAACCTGACTTTTACCGCATCTTGTAAGTCAGCAATAATTCTAAAAGCATCTTTTAAATGTTTGCGTTCAAAGCTGCCGAAATGATTGGGGTTGATGTTGTTATTAGGTTCTTCACCTTGCTTTAATGCCACTAATTGATGGTTAAACCGAAAGGATAATATGAACTTATACGCACCCAATATATTTTTGAATGAATCATCACTGAGCACACCTTTTTCATTGGCGGCTTTAAAGCGTTCATCCGTTGCCGATGAATCACATTCAACGGCGAGACCATAGATACGGGCGAGGTCAATAATTAAGTTTATGGCGTATTTTTTAACGTCGAGCGTTTTCTTGTTTTCACCTGATTTTTCTAGCACGAGTTTATTAAAAATTCCTAATGGCGGATTCGTGTTTACCGCATCCTTGACTAAACTGCTTAAAAATTCGCGGTTATTTTTAATATTGCAGTGGAGTTCGCTGCGTAACTCTGTTTCGTAATCAGCATTGCCATAAATGGTGCGGATTTCAAGAAAAACACTGATATTGAGTAAGCATTCATATTCAGGGTTAGCGACCCATTTTTTATAATATGCTTTCCAGATAGATAATGATTGGCACCATTTTGGTGTCGATGCCATATAGTTGCCTGTACACAGTGAGTAATGACAACTGTCTAAGCCATGAGTGACAAGATTGGCTAAATGTTTAAAGTAGATCTTGTCATTGTCGGTAGCATTGTCGGCTAAGACTATCGCGTTGTCTTGGTCTGAGAGCATATGCACTTCATTTCGTGCATGAGAGCCGGCCACTATCCATGAGAATTCACAAGGTGGTGGGCCTAACTTGTCGATAGCAATTTGAATTAACCGACGATTATAAGCGTCCATAATCATGGTCATCACTTTACCAATGGTTTCTGGGGCGACTTTTCCTTCAACCAGGGCTTCAAATATTGCCTGACGTTCAGGCGTAAAGCTGGCTAATACCGTAGTGCTTCCGGCATATTTGATCTTATCAATTAAGAATATTGCCTGCATACGGTGATTTTGTACCAGATGGCTAGTGGTTAATAAGCCGATGACTTTATTATCTTTTACAACAGGTAAGTTACGAATACAGGGTCACCGCATGAGTGTTTAATTTTTAACCTAACTACTAAATCCAGCCTTTAATACTGCTTCAAGCATCGATGGATTCATCATGCATCGCTTTTGTTTTCCAACAATGCTTATCTTCGTCGGCTCTGCTCGTAACATATTCAAACTCATATGACGCAGACATGACAGATTTTCCGCCCCGTGAGCGTTGTATATTTGACATGCATCCTCACTCATACTGACATCAAGCACCCAGTGCATCGATTCTATGCCCCAATGTTCTCGAACGGCTATCGCTGCTTGTTCGGCACTTAACCCTTTAGAACTGATGTAATAACGATACTCAAGCTCGATTGGCTTTCCTTTCTCAAGGCGACAACTTTCAACCATAACGATATTTTTTAGTCCTTTCCACTTTGAAAAGTCTCCGACTAAGTTTTTACTATCAATAACATAGCACTGGCGACACTCAGTACGTCCGTGACCGTGTTCAATTATTGATTTGTCCGTATTGTTAGCTCGCTGAAATGCGAAGGCTTGTACTATCGCTTCGCGCAAT
>NZ_JCAYNV010000050.1:0-737 GCF_059758055.1 Shewanella sp. MF05956
TCTTCCAGGCTCAGTGCTTGTATTTGGGTTTCAATACGGTACAGCTTGGCTATCATGCTCAGCGCCATATCCGCTTTACTGATTTTGCCTACTTTGGGCTTGCCTTGTGCTATTAGCGCTTCTTTGAATTTACGCCGCGCATGAGCCCAACAACCGACCAGTTTATTGTTTGCTTGCTGATAAGCCGCGTAACCATCGACTTGTAAATAACCATTAAATACCGTTTGCTCGGTGGCAAGAAAACGGCTCACGCAGGTGCCCGCGCGGCTACCGTCTTGATAGTCGTACAGTACTATATTGCGCAAACCTTGATATCGAGGCTCAGTGCTTGGTTTATCCGCGCCAGCGCAATACACCCACATGTAGGATTTCACCCGCTCATCGTTAATCACTTTGAGCGTGGTCTCATCGGCGTGGATGACATCTTGTCTTAATAAATGGTGGTGGAGTAAATCATATAAGGGCTTGAACAGCGCTGCAGATTTCATCATCCAATCCGCCATGGTTTGCCTGCTTAAGGCGATACCGTGTTGCTTGAATAAGGTTTCTTGTCGGTAAAGGGGTAATGCGTACTGATATTTACTGGTAATGAGCTGGCTTAACAAGCTTGGCGTCGCCACGCTTTTAGGGATAGGACTGACTGGCACGGGCGCTTGTTTGATATTGGCCTGGGTTCCTTTTGTTTCACAATGCTTGCAGCTGTATTTTAATCTAACGTGCTCAATCACACTGATTTG
>NZ_JCAYNV010000051.1:0-644 GCF_059758055.1 Shewanella sp. MF05956
CCAGAGCCAGAGCGTGATATCGATAAGCCATTCCTACTACCAATCGAAGACGTATTCTCGATTTCAGGTCGTGGTACAGTGGTAACTGGTCGTGTTGAGCGTGGTATTGTACGTGTATCTGACGAAGTAGAAATCGTTGGTGTTCATGCAACTACTAAGACAACATGTACTGGTGTAGAAATGTTCCGTAAACTGCTTGACGAAGGTCGTGCAGGCGAGAACTGTGGTGTGTTATTACGTGGTACTAAGCGTGATGACGTAGAACGTGGTCAAGTACTAGCTAAGCCTGGTTCAATCACGCCACACACTACATTCGAATCAGAAGTGTATGTGTTATCAAAAGAAGAAGGCGGACGTCACACTCCATTCTTCAAAGGTTACCGTCCACAGTTCTACTTCCGTACAACAGACGTAACAGGCACAATTGAGTTACCAGAAGGCGTAGAAATGGTTATGCCTGGTGATAACATCAAAATGGTAGTTACCCTGATTTACCCAATCGCGATGGACGACGGTTTACGTTTCGCTATCCGTGAAGGTGGCCGTACAGTTGGTGCTGGTGTAGTAGCTAAAATCATCGCGTAATAGCGACTTTAGTGAACACTGAAAAAGGAAGCTTCGGCTTCCTTTTTTGTTTTTAGGAA
>NZ_JCAYNV010000052.1:0-632 GCF_059758055.1 Shewanella sp. MF05956
AATGTGTCCCATTCGTCTAGAGGCCTAGGACACCGCCCTTTCACGGCGGTAACAGGGGTTCGAATCCCCTATGGGATACCATATTTAAGATGGTTGAACATAATTCGAAACTATTGTTTTAGAAAAAGCGTTTAACAGTCTAAAAGCACCAATGTTTAGCCTACAGACATTAGTGAGTATTCACTCGATACAGAGTATAACGTATCAAATGTGTCCCATTCGTCTAGAAATAGCGCTTAGGACATCGCCCACTTTGGTTTATAAAGAGTCGGCGGTAACAGGGGTTCGAATCCTTAGGGTTTTGTGCTTCATTATAGGTAATTAGCACTGGTGTTTAGCCTACAGACACCAATGAGTATTCACTCGATACAGAGTATAACGTGTCAAATGTGTCCCATTCGTCTAGAGGCCTAGGACACCGCCCTTTCACGGCGGTAACAGGGGTTCGAATCCCCTATGGGATACCACTTTCTTGAGTGGTTGACTGTAAAGTTAACGATTCGATAGCACCAATGTTTAGCCTACAGACATTAGTGAGTATTCACTCGATACAGAGTATAACGTATCAAATGTGTCCCATTCGTCTAGAGGCCTAGGACACCGCCCTTTCACGGCGGTAACAGGGGTTCGAA
>NZ_JCAYNV010000053.1:0-631 GCF_059758055.1 Shewanella sp. MF05956
TTACTTGATATTAATCTCAACTGCATGTAAATGGGGCTATAGCTCAGCTGGGAGAGCGCCTGCCTTGCACGCAGGAGGTCTGCGGTTCGATCCCGCATAGCTCCACCATTTACTTGTTGGTTAAATTGGTTTGGTCAATACGCTATTAACGCGAATTGTTCACACTCATATTTAGCCACAAAAACATGCATTGGTAAGAGATGCCAAAGATAAACGAAATTTTATCTTTGGCTTTTTTAAGCCCGCTCTTTAACAATTTGGAAAGCTGATAGTACTAACTAAAGGCGCATAGATGATGATTCGTTGTCGTTTGTGTGATTACGTTAGTGCGAAAAACGTTAATACGAAAGTATTAACACTTGAGTTCTCAATACACTGTTTAAGTGTCTTGAATATTCTAAAAACTAAGGCGAGTCACACTTCCTGGTCGGGAGTGAGACAAGTAAAAACCAGCTGGTCATGATATGACCCAGAGCTCTTCTCTTGTTAATTCAAGAGTGTGAAACTCATTTGGGTTGTATGGTTAAGTGACCAAGCGTATACGGTGGATGCCTTGGCAGTCAGAGGCGATGAAGGACGTAATAACTTGCGAAAAGCGTTGGCGAGCTAGTAATAAGCATTTGAGCTAACG
>NZ_JCAYNV010000054.1:0-623 GCF_059758055.1 Shewanella sp. MF05956
CCGTTATCGCAGGCGCTAAAGGCTGGTTTGATATTCGCGAATACATTCTTGGGCATCATGATTGGTTTAAAAACAACAACCTATTCGTAAACGGCATTCCCGCTGATGACACGATTGCTCGTATCATATCAACCATTGAACCTGAGCAGTTTCACCAATGTTTTATCAATTGGATGTCTTCGATACACACCCTTACTGAAGGCCAAGTTATTGCTATTGATGGAAAAACGCTTCGAGGGTCATACAATCGTGAAGATAGAGCTAGTACCATACACATGATTAGTGCCTACGCTTCCTCAAACAAATTAGTGCTTGGTCAGCTTAAAACAGAACAAAAAAGCAATGAGATAACCGCCATTCCTGAGTTGATAAAGATGTTAGATATCAAAGGGGCGTTAGTGACTATCGATGCGATGGCTTGTCAAACAAAGATAGCCAAAACCATCGTGGACCAGGGGGGTGACTATCTGCTTGCCGTTAAAAGTAATCAGGGAAAATTGCGCGAAGCGATAGTACAAGCCTTCGCATTTCAGCGAGCTAACAATACGGACAAATCAATAATTGAACACGGTCACGGACGTACTGAGTGTCGCCAGTGCTATGTTATTGATAGTAAAAACTTA
>NZ_JCAYNV010000055.1:0-593 GCF_059758055.1 Shewanella sp. MF05956
GTTGTATCAAAGCAGCCCAATCTTGATGTGAACGTGTAGCCATGTTAACTCCTGATGTCATTATCAGTCGTTAAGATAAAGGCTCGATGAGCGCAGTTGAAGACGTACTTGCCCGGACGCTTACCTTTTTTTAACTTCAGGAATAAAGTCAATCTTAGTTAGCAATTGCAGAATGTGAAGGCGTAAAATCATGCAAGCTAATGAATTTAAACGACTATTCTACCTATTTAATTCGAGAGTCTGGGTTCAAATCCCTATCCCTCCGCCACATTAAAATAAAGAGGCCCGCTATTTATAGCGGGCCTTTTTATTTGGCGAAAGATAGCACTTTGAACCCAAGGGTTCCTCTTTATTACAAGCAAGCTATCCCTCCGCCACATTCAACGAAAAAGCCTCATCAGAAATGATGAAGCTTTTTTGTTTTGGCGAAAGATAGAGATTTAAACCCTGGGTTCCTATTTATTACAGTAAGCGTCCGGGCAAGTACGTCTTCAACTGCGCTCATCGAGCCTTTATCTTAACGACTGATAATGACATCAGGAGTTAACATGGCTACACGTTCACATCAAGATTGGGCTGCTTTGATACAACAG
>NZ_JCAYNV010000056.1:0-551 GCF_059758055.1 Shewanella sp. MF05956
CAATGGCTATGGTTTTATAACAACGAAAGACCCAATACAGCAATTGGTGGTATTCCACCAAAGCAAAAACTGGCACTAGTGGCCTAAGTCTCTACTTTTGATCTCAGTTAAAAATGGGGAGATTACCGTAAGTTAGGAACTCGGCGGTGATCTATGTTTTTGTCTGTTGAATTTAATCCCCACATTCTTTTCGAAGGATAAAGTGAAAAGTTAGATTTCATATCTTCATGAACGAGTTTTTGTAGATCAGTACCTAACTTACGATAAGCTCTAATTATAACGTCCGTACAGACTCCTTTGTCTTTCGGTACATCTCCATTAGGGTATGGAATCGAAAAATAAGAACCGTCATAAGTCACATGATGAGTCGTTCTTTCAATTAAGCTTGAAACAATATCTTTATTAAATTCAGAAGCATTACCGGCCAGGGTCACCGCATGAGTGTTTGATTTTTAACCTAACTACTAAATCCAGCCTTTAATACTGCTTCAAGCATCGATGGATTCATCATGCATCGCTTTTGTTTTCCAACAATGCTTATCTTCGTCGGC
>NZ_JCAYNV010000057.1:0-517 GCF_059758055.1 Shewanella sp. MF05956
GTCCCTTACCATCCAAATAATATTTACGCCTCACCCAGTCTTTACTTTTAGACGGATGACGCCTAACTGCCCAGCGCCATAACAACCAGAAAAGTTGATGGCCTACATAACCGAAAACTTGCTTAGCAACACAATGGCGATAATAGTTCGCCCACCCCCTCAGTTTCGGATTCAGTATTTTGATTAAATCGTTAACGGGTATTGTTGGATGTTTTCTGATGAATTCACGTAAGTTGCTCAGAAATGACAGAACGTTGCTCTTGCTCGGTTTAATGAGCAGTTTGCCGTTGTACTTCCTGATATTGAATCCCAGAAAGTCAAAACCATCATTGATATGAGTAATGTGTGTTTTCTCATCAGAGAGTGTTAAGCCCCTTTCCTGTAGAAAGCCAATGAGTTGCGGCTTGATTTCATTAACTAGGACTTCTTGCGAAGAACCTGTGATGACAAAATCGTCTGCGTATCCGATAAAGTTGACCCTATTCCCTGTTTTACGGGCAATAGACTTAACCAACTG